>NZ_JAIZ01000806.1:69163-71653 GCF_000710465.2 Kitasatospora sp. MBT63
CGCGACCACTCATCGAGGGTGCGGACGGCGTGGCCACTGTGCTCGGCCGGGTCGAGGGTGATCCGCTCGATCTCCTCGTCGGTGAGCCGGCCGCCGTCGAAGGTGACGCCGATCTTCCACGGCCACGGCGGCTCGGGCGGGGTGAAGGAGAGCAGCAGGAGACGGGGCGCGTCGTCCAGAGAGGCGGGGACGAAGCCGATCTCCTCGCCGGTCTCCCGCAGCGCGCACTGCCACGGGTCCTCGCCCGGGTCGAGGAGCCCACCGGGGTACTGGTACTCGCCCGGGTGGTGAACGAGGTGAGCAGCAGCGGCTGATCGTGGCAGTCGGTGAAGAACACGCCGGCGTAGGAGACGCCGTGCGGCAGGGTGGGGACGAATTGCTCGGGCGGGACGAAGGCCACGGTCAGGTTCCTCCGTTGAGGCGGGCGCGCAGGTCGGCGGCGAGGCGGTCGGCCCGCTCGGGGTCGTCGGGCAGTACCCCGGCGCCTTCGGTCATCAGGGAGTGGAACTGCTGCTGCTCGTATGGGGTGTTGGGCGGGAGGGCGGCGATGTGCCAGTGGACGTGGGCGTTGCCCTGCTGGCTGCCGAGGCTCAGCACGTACACGCGCTCGGTCGGAACGGTCGCCGTGAGCGCGGTGGCGACGCGGTGGACCACGCGTTGCAGGGTGAGGTACTGGTCCTCGGTGAAGTCGCCGATGGTGTCCTCGACGTGGGTGCGCGGGGCGACCAGGACCTTGCCGTGCAGGGTGGGGTAGCGGTCGAGGAAGGCGACGTGGACGCCGTCGTCCAGGACGATCGGGTGCTCATAGCCGGGGGCGCCGGCGAGCATTGAGCAGATGAAGCACGGCCCGTTGCGGGCCCGCTCGTTGTAGGCGTCGAGGTCGAAGGCGGTCACCGCGCCCACCCGCCGGGGCCGGGGCGCAGCGTCATGAAGCCGTCGAGGGGCTCGAAGCCGAGGGTGCGGTACAGGCCCGCGCCGGCGGCGGTGGCCCTCAGTTCGACGGACCCGCAGCCGCGGTCCTTGAGGGCTTCGACGAGGGCGGTGGTGACGGCCCGGCCGTGTCCACGTCGCTGATGGGCGGGATCGGTCACCACGGTGTGGATGCGGCCCCACAAGCCGGTGGGGAACGCGGGGCCGAGGTAGCCGCAGTAGACGATGCCGATGGCGCACGCGGCGAGGCCGCCAGCGGTGGGGACGACGTAGGCGAGCAGGTTCGGGTCGCTGCCCAGGCGCTCGCGCATGTCGTCGCGGAAGGTGTTGCGCCACTCGTCGGTGAGCGGGCCGCCGTCCAGGACGGCGACGCGCAAGCGCAGCAGTTCGTCGGCGTCCCCGGGGACGGCGGGCCGGGCGGCGGTGGTCGGGGTCATCGGCTGGTCCTCTCCAGGGCGAAGTGGGTGGTCAGCAGGAGGCAGAGCAGGTCGTCGAGCGGGTACTCGGCCATGGCGCTCCAGCCGAAGGCGCGCAGCAGGTCGAGACTGGCCGAGCGCAGACCGATCGACTCCCAGCCCGCGCGTTGGCGTTCGGCGAGCGGGGTAGTGACGAGCAGTCGGCCGCCGGGGACGAGGAGGCGACGGGCGCAGGCGACGGTCGGCACGAGGTCGACGAACGGGAGGAACAGCCGGCAGGTGATCAGGTCGAACTCGCCGGCCGGGAGCAGGCCCAGGCCCCCGCGGTCCGCGTCGAGGAGCCGGAAGTCGAGCCCGTCGCGCTCTCCCTGCCGGTCCTGGGCGGTGGCGACGGCGACCTCGGAGAAGTCGACCCCCGTGACCTGGAAGCCCAGATCGTGGAGGGCGGCGGAGTATTCGCCGGTGCCGCAGCCCACGTCGAGCGCCCGGCGGCCGTTGCCGGGGCCGAGATGCTCGGCGAGCAGCGCGACCTCCAGCTCGGCGACGGGACGAAATCCTTTCCCCTGCTTGTAGTGGTCGTTCCAGTGGTCGGCGGCGGACACTTCCGCTCCTCTCGGTCGGGACGCCGGCGGACGGGTCAGTCGGCGTGGTTCAGGCCGGGCGGGCGCAGGGGACCGGGAGCCAGGCGCTCCAGCAGCCGGTCCACACTGCCGTCGGGCCGGTAGTGCGTGCGGTAGGCGTACGGGTGCCGTCCGCCGGGGAGCGTTGCGACGCCTTCGTCGGTGACGGTGCGGCCCTGGGTGATGGCGAGCAGCCGCAAGTCGATGTCCGCGGGCAGGACTGCTTTCTCGCCGGTGGGCGGGCGGCGGTGGCGGCCGGCCATCTCATGCCCCGACCAGGGCGCGCAGGTCCTCCGAGGCGTCCCAGCCGTAGGTGGAGAACCCCCGCCCGTCGCCGGCGAGGTAGGCGGTGAGGGCGGCGTGCGAGGTAGGGAACATCGGGGTGGGCAGCGCGGAGGCGTCCATCCACAGGACGGCGAGGTGCTTGTCCGGCTCGGTGTTCGTCAGCTCGCCCCGCCACGAGGTCGCGGCGAAGACTGAGAGCAGGAACGGGCCCTTGCCGTCCCACCCGGCCTTGACCTGGA
>NZ_JAIZ01000806.1:71760-78485 GCF_000710465.2 Kitasatospora sp. MBT63
CCAGGCCCGACTCTTCGTGCAGCTCGCGGGCGGCGGCCTCGTCCAGACGCTCGCCCTCCTCGACCTTGCCACCGGGGACGGTCCAGGCGGGCACCGTGGACCAGGAATCGTTGGCGTAGTGGACGCAGGCGACCTTGCTCGCCTTCTCGTCGTGGACGATGACGCACACGGCCTGACGCAGGGACTGCACGGAGACTCCAACCGGTAGTGAGGAAAGGGCGTTCACGCAACGGGGTTCGGGTGGCGTAGCAGGTCGAGGACGGCGCGGGCGTAGCCGAGGACCTCCTCGTCCCGGCGGTGGCCCATGGCCCAGCGCAGCGCGACGGGGCAGTCGATCGCGGCCCACGCTCGGCACGCCGCCCGCTCCTGCGGCGTGAGTTCGCGCCCGTATCCGGTGGTGAATGCGGCTCGCAGGTCGGGGCGACGGGGGGTGAGCTGGAGCGTGAGGCGCATCAGGTCGCGGCGCGCGGGTGCTTCGACGTGGCTGCGCTCGAAGTCGATGACCCCGAGCAGCAGCCGGTCGCTCTCGCGGTGCACGATCCAGTTCCGCGGGCCGAAGTCGCCGTGGCAGTAGGCGAGCGCCGTGCGCGGGGGTTCGTGGCGGGTCGCCTCGACCAAGACGGTGATGTCCTCCTCCGGGAGGCGCGCCTCCCGGGCGCGGGCCAGCGCGCGTTCGCGCTCCTGGTCCCAGGGCAGGTACTCGCCGACGGGAGCGCCGGCCGTCGGCTGCGCGTGGATGACTGCGGCGAGGTGCCCGGCCTGCCGGTACACCTCCTGCTCCTCAGCGGCGGTGAGGTCGGTGCTGATGACCGGGGTGCCGGGCTGCGCGGAGGTGACGACGAGCAGCGACCGGGTGTCCTCGGCAAGCAGGGCCGGTGCCCGGCCGCTGCCGAGCGCTGGTGCGAGGAGACGGTAGGCGGCGGTTTCTCGCTGGTGCATGAGCGCGTTCTTGTGGCGCTTGGCGAACAGCCTGCGCCCGGCGGCACCGAGGACCTCCCAGACGACCGGGTGGCCGGCGCGATCGAGGGAGCGCACGCCCAGCAGCTCGTAGTCCTCTGCCGTCGCGCGCAGCAGATGGTCGACGTCGGCCGGCATGTCGGGGGCACTCACGGGGCCCACCCGACGGTGGACAGGGTGCTGCCGCGGGTGATCTCGGCGAGCGCGTGAGCGGTGTAGGGGACGGTGTCGTGCGCCAGCGAGTCGAGCGGCCACCAGCGAAGTTCCTCGCACTTGTGCGGCTCCGCGTTGCGCACGTGGCCGTGGTAACGGGTGGGGCGGAAGAACAGTTGGAGGCGGCTGCGGCCGTCGTCGGCGTCGAGGTGGTGCAGGGTGTGGACGAGCGCGAGGTCGTCCTCGGCGATGGTGATGCCGAGTTCCTCCTCGGCCTCGCGCGTCATGGAGCGGGTGACCGGCTCGCCGCGCTCCATGTGCCCGGCCGGCAGGTGCCAGAGGCCGTTCGCGTAGGCGGTGTTGCGGCGCCGGCCGAGCAGCACGCGGTCGGCGTTGGTCAGGACGAGGTGGACGCCGACGACCAGGGTCAGCGGATCCGTCCCGGACTCCGGGGAAGCGGCGAGGCGGAGGTCGTCGCGCTGGTTCACGCAGTCCTCCCGGAAGACAGGCTGGCGGCGTCGGCGAGCAGCGGCAGGTAGTGCTGCATATAGGGCGGGACTTTGAGCAGCGGCACCTCGTCGAGGGGGACCATGCGCACGGCCAGGCCCTCGTCGCCGAGCCGCAGGTCCGCCTCGCGGCCGTCCCAGACGGCGTGCAGGACACGGGTGAGCGGGAGGCCGAAACTGTGGTGGGGGTCGGGGAGAGTCCGCAGTCCGGTGATATCGATGCCGGCCTCCTCGCGGACCTCGCGCACCGCGCTCTCCCGGGCGCTCTCGTCGGCCTCGCGCCAGCCGCCGATCGGTGTCCAGTAGCCGGGCCAGGGCATGCCGGGCCGGTCTTCGCGCTGGTGCATCAGCAGTCGACCCGCGGGGTCGGTGACGAAGACCAGGACGCCCTCGAAGTCGTCGTCGTACGGGGCGGGGCGCTCCAGGTAGAGCGGGACACCGCAGCGGTGGGCGCGCATCACCTGCCGGAGCCGCTGGTAGCGGTCCGGCTCCATGAGCGACCGCCAGTTGTGGGCCGTCTCGAACCGGAACTCGGTGTGCTCGGCCGCATCGAGGCGGATCCGAGCCTGCTGCTCGGGGGTGAGGACGCCGCCGTCGAAGACGTAGCTGCAGACCGGCACGGGGTACTCGGTGCCCGCCTGTTCGTGGATGACGGCGACCAGGCGCCGACGGGCGACCACCTCGGGATTCTCGGCGGCGAGATCGAGCCCGATCTCCTCCTCGGCCTCGATCAGCGCGGTGGTGAAAGGCGTCCGGCCGTGCTCGACGTTGCCGCCGGGGAAGTTCCACACCGCCTGGTTGACGGTCGAGCGCATTCCCAAGATGCGGCCCTGCGGGTCGGTGATCAGGAGGCTGGCGTAGGTCGTAGGCCGGGCGATGGTGGTGACGTAGGTGCCGACCGGCCGCCAGCCGGGGACGGCCAGGCGGCGGTTCAGCCATTCGACGACCTCCCGCTGCCCGTCGCTGGTCGGCGGCAGGGCGCCCGGGCTCGTCCACTGGTGGCCGTCGTGGTCCCGGGAAAGGCGGATCAGGGTGCCGTCGGGCACGACGGTGGTGAAGACGAACTGCCGCACCCGCCGCCCGCGTTGGTTGGTGAAGTCCAGGTGCCGTACGTACTCCAGCGGCCACCCGGTCAGCCCGGTCTCCTCGGCCAACTCCCTCGCCGCACCCACCGGCACGCTCTCGCCGTCCTCCCGGCCGCCGCCCGGGTACTCCCACAGGCCGGGCAGAACGTCGTGCGGGGATCGGCGGATCATCAGGATCCGGCCCGCGGCGTCCCGGACCACCACGCCGACGCCGATCCGCTCGATGCCTTCGCGGGCGGCCAGGCCCGTGAGTGTGTCGAAGTCGATCACTGGAGGGGCTCCTCGGTGTCGCGGGCGGGCAGGGTCACCCGGCCGTGAGGCCGGGCGCGGGTACTGAGAGCCGGGACGATCGGGCCTTCCACAGGGGTACCTCCGGGCGCTGGTGGTGTTCGGGCACGCCGAACCGGCTGCCGACAGCGAAGTTCACCGCAAGTGCGCTGTCAGGACGTCGAGTTGGGCGGTTCGGTGTGTGGGGTGGCGACCGATGATGGTGCTGTTCGATTGCGTCGCTCAAGCGGATTTCCCCCGGGCGATCCCGGGTCGAACGGGGCTATTTCGACCACCCTTCGGGCGTGGTCGAGGGCCCCCTCCAGTCGGCCCCGGAGGGCCTTGGGCAGGGTGCCGGAGTCCAGTGCGCAGGCGGCGAGCGCCCGTTCGAGCGGGCTAATCCGGTCCGGTTCGAGGCGGGTGCGGACGCCCTCGTGGGCGAGGAGGTCGCGAAGTGCGTAGCCGTCGCCGGATTCACTCGTTCGGCTGGTCAGCTGCCGCAGCAGGTTTTTCGCGGAGGGGGTGTCCGGGTCGGCGGCGTCGAGGGCGGTCAGCGTGAGGCGGGTGGTGAAGGCGGCGAGGCCCTCCTCTGCGTCGAGCGCGAGGCAGTGGTCGATCGCTTGCTCGGCGGCGTCGTGGTCGCCGGGGCGGCACAGCGCGGTGAGCACCGCGGTAACCGCGTCCTCCCAGGCGTCGCCCGGCTCGGTGTCCTCCAGCAGGGCGAGGGCGCCCGGCCGGTCGCCGGTTGTGGCGCAGGCGAGGACGGCGGCCTGGCGGCCGTCGAGGATGCGCCGGCCGATGCCGCGGTGCTCCTCGATGTGTCGCAGGGCATCCTTCCAGCGGCCGGCGGCGGTGAGGGCGCGGGTGCCGTCGGCGATGACGACTCGCCACAGCCACGCCCGCACTTCGGCGCGCTGCTGGTCGGTCTCGGTCAGCTCGGCCGGGACGGTGATGCCGTCGAGGAGGGTGGCGGTGGCGGTGGTGACGGCTTGGTAGAGGTCGAGGAGCAGTTGGTGGCCGCGTTGGTGGTGGCCGGCGCGGATGTGGAGGCGGGCGAGGTTGACGATCGGCTCGAGTCCGCGGATGGCGCTCATCGCGGGTAGTGGGCCCCGGGGCAGGTAGAGGTCGGCGTGGCGGTGGCACAGTTCGCGGGCGTAGTCGGGCAGGTCGAGATCGGAGGCGAGGAGGGCCGCCTGGTTGAAGACGGTGGATGCCCGGCCCGGGTCTGCTCGCTGGGAGGCCGTGTCGGCCAGCTCGGAAAGCCGGCCGACACGGGCGTTCAGGGGCAGGCACGCGGGCCGGATCCTGGCGACCAGCGGGAAGCGCCGGGCGACGGGTCCGGTCGGGTGCACGGCGGCTACTCCCAGGTGATGGTGATCGGGTGGTTCGGGCGCTCCAGGACGAAGTGGCCGGCCGCCGGGTCGGCGGCGCCGGGGGTGTCGGGGAGGGCGATGCGCAGGCTCCGGGTGCGGAAGCCGGTGCTCCAGACGCGGATCTCCTCGGAGACGAGGTCGGCGAGCGCGGCGCCGTCGGGGCCGTGGCCGATGACGCCGGTCTCGTAGGTCTTGCGGCCGTCGGGGGTGGGCTCGCCGGGGCGCAGGGTGAGGTAGGCGAGGGAGCCGTCCCGGACGGTGGCCATGGCGCCCCAGCCGAACATCGGGGTGACGATGCCGCGCTCGCGGGCGGAGCCGGTGACGCTCATCCGCAACAGGGAGTTGGGCAGCGTCAGGGCCAGCCACAGGTCCTGGTACTCGTAGGTGGTGCCGCCGGGGATGGTCACCCCGGTCCAGGTCTCGTGGCGTCCGCTGTCGAGGACGCCGAGCAGCAGGGAGGCGTCGACCGCGTCGTCCTGGTCCCTGTGGACCTGGAGGGTGACGTCGCCCTCGCCGGTGAGGTGGACGGTGCGGCGGGCGTCGTCCATGCTGCCGCGCAGCGGCATGAAGACCGCGAGCTGGTCGTCGACCGACACCCAGCCGTCCTCGCCGCGCTCGAAGGCGATGGTCCGGGAGGCGGTGCCGCGCAGCCGCAGCGGCAGCACGATCCGCCCGGTGGGCTTGACCTGCTCCAGCCACGGGGTGGGCATCTCGCTGGTGCTGACGGTGGCGATCACCCGGTCGAACGGGGCCGCGGCCGGGTGACCGAGGGCGCCGTCACCGAGGACCGCCTCGACGTTGGTGATGCCGGCGTCGGCGAGGTGCTTGCGGGCGCCGTCGACGAGGTCCTCGTCCACGTCCACGGCCGTCACATGCCCGTCCGGGCCGACGATGCGACCCAAGTAGGCGGCGTTGACGCCGGTGCCCGCGCCGGCCTCGAAGATCCGCTCGCCGGGCTGCGGGGCGAGCTGCTCCAGCATCAGGGCGACGATCGCGGGCTGGGAGGCGGCGCTGATCTGCGTGCCGGAGCCGTCTGCCTTGGTGTAGGTGGGGTTGTCCGCGTACGCGGTCTCCAACGGGAAGCCGGGCAGGAAGTGCTCGCGGGCGACGGTGCGGAAGGCGTCCTCCACCGCGGTGGTGCGGATGGCGCCCTGTTCGAGCAGGCGGTCGGTGAGGGCGGCGCGCAGCTCCTCGGCGGTCGGGGTGGCGGAAGCGGTGTCGCTGCTGAGAGTAGTCATATGGGTGACCTTAGTAGTGGTACGGATGGTGGGCATCGAGGGCGCGGGGCCCTCGTCGGAGTGGAAGACGGCGTCCAACGCCCGTGCGGCCATGGCGGCTTGGTGGTCGACCGGCAGGCCGGCGCGGTTGGCGTGGAAGAGGAGGTGGTGCGCGAGGACCGCCCGCAGCCCGCGGGTGAGGCGGCCGTCGCGGGCGGTGCGGGCGAGGTCCTGCCCGGCCTGTTCGAAGGCGTGGACCCAGCCGCCGTGGTGGGCGAGCGGGGTGGTGTCGCGGGTGAGGGCCCAGGTGTCGAGGCGCATCAGGTGGCGCATCGCCGCGGCCAGGGTGACCGCGCGTTCGGGGGCCACGGGCGCGGGGGCGTCGCGGAGCATCGCGAACTGGGCCCAGACGTCGCCCTGTTCGTACCAGTCGAGTCCGGCCGCGCGGAGCATGGCGGAGGTCAGGACGACGGCGGTCTCGGTGCGGCCGAGGGCGGGCGGGTTCGGCTCGGCGGCCCGCGCGAGCAGGTGGCGGCTGTCGGCGTGGAAGAGGCGGTGGGCGATCTCCATGGCCTCGGGGCCGCCGAACGCCTCGGTCTCGGGCTCGTAGATCACGGTGGCCCAGCCCGTGACGAGGCCCTCCTCGGCGAGGGTGTCCAGCAGGGAGGTGAGGGCGGGCACGGGGGCGGCGGCGGCGCGGTAGCGCAGGCGCAGCCCCTTCTTGCGCATGTACCACCAGCTGTCCAGGTCCCCGTTGTCCTGGGCGAAGGCGAGCACGGGGGCCAGGTGTTGGGCGGCGGTTGGTTCGACGGTGGCGGGGTCGGCGAAGGCGAGGTCGTGCTGGATCCAGCCGGTGGTCATCGGATCGGTCCTCGGTCGGGTGGTCAGGAGGTGAGCAGGCAGGCGTCCCAGCGGGTCGCGGGGGTGCTGTCGGTGGCGGGGGCGAGCAGGGCCAGGGCGGTCCCGGCGGCGCCTTCCAGGAAGGCCGGCCCCGCGGTCGCCAGGAGGCGGTGGGCCTGCTCGTCGGGGTCGGCGTACGGAGGGTGGGTGGTGTCCAGGAGCAGGGCGGCGGCCGAACGCAGGCGGCCGGCGTTGCGCGGGGAGGCGTCGGCGGCGGCGCGGTGGGCGATGTGGGCGAGCCCGGCGTAGCCGTGGCAGGCGGACAGG
>NZ_JAIZ01000806.1:78599-149777 GCF_000710465.2 Kitasatospora sp. MBT63
AGCGCGCTCTCGGCGTCGTTTCGCAGGTGCGGGTCGGTGAGGGCGGCGGCGGCGAGCTGCTGGGCGCGGGCGATGCCGGCGGTGCCGTAGCACCAGCTCGGCCGCTGCGGCGCGAGCGGTCTGCGGTCCGGGCCGGTCAGGTGCGCGGGGGTGATCCAGTACGGCCAGGCGTGGCCGTCGCGCCAGCGCTCCAGCCAGGCCAGGACGGTGCGGAGCGCCTCGCGCTGGCCGTCGACCTCGACGCCACGCCGAAGCGCGAGGGCGAGGAGCGCGAGCGGCCCGGCGATCCCGTGCGCGAGGCCGTTGTTGGCGTGCCCGCCGGGGAACCGCTCGTCCCGCTCGCCGGAGGGACCGGCGAGGGTCCACCATCCGGGCAGGACCTCCCCGTCGTGCTTGACGTCCTCGGTCAGGCGGACCAGGCAGGTCAGGATCCGCCGGATCGGCTCCCCGTCGGGGGCCCGGCGCAGGAGGACCGAGCCGATGCCGGTAAGCCCCCGAATCGTGTCGAACTCGGCGAGTGCTGGCAGGTCGCCCCGTGCGGTCCGGGCCTCGGCCTGATCGCAGCGGCGCAACGCGTCGGCGGCCACGACCTGGTCGAGGTGGTCGAGTGCACGCTGATAGGTGCCGGGGCGGGCTTGGGCGGCGCAGGTGAGGGCGTGGGCGAGCGCCGGGGCACCGTAGTAGAGGTAGCTGTCCGTCCCGCTGGTGACCGCAGGGCCGGCCGCGATCGACAGCCAGGCACGCACCGGTTCCCACGGGCCCAGCCCGGTGGCAGCGCGCTCGATGTGGAGCAGGGCGATGCCTGGGGCGCCGTGGGCGAGGGACTGGCGCCACTGCGGGCGTGACGACCAGGCGACGGGTGCAGCTGCCGGGTCGGTGAGCAGTTCGGCGATCCGGTCGGACAGCCGAAGGGCGGGGTGCGGGGCGTTCACAGGTCACCGTCCCGGGAGAGGCGAGCGAGGGCGGCGGCGCGGGCCAGGTACAGGACTTGGGCCTCGTTGTCGAAGTCGATGCGATGCGCCCGGACGAAGCTGCAGTGCAGCAGGGAGCCGAGCACGTCGTCCGCCGCCACACCTTGGGTATACGGCCCGGGGAAGAGACGGCGGTAGGCGTCCAGTGCGTCATCGCGTGCGGCCCAGGCGTCGACGACCGCGGCGCCTCCAGGCTCGGCGCGTAGCACGGCCCAGTCGCCGGCCGGATCCGCGAGGCGGACCGCCTCGGCGAACACCGGCCGGGCGACGGGTGCCGGGGGCTTGGCGGGGACATTGGCGATCAGCCAGCGCAGTCCCGCAGTTGCCGATCCGGTGAAGCCGGCCGCGATGGCGACCGCGTGGGCGGCCAGCAGGGCCTCGCGTCCGGGGAGCGCGATCTGGGTCAGTTGGGCGAGGGCGGAGGCGGAGTCGGCGCGGAAGACCTTCTCGGCGGCGGCCCAGGCGGGGCCTTCGCCCCACCGGCCGGTCTCCGCGTAGGAGGTCGGGTACACGACCTCGGACAGCAGCCCGGCGTGGTGGAGTTCGGTGCTCCAGGTGCTGATGGCAGCGGCGGCGGGGCCGAAGGCGTTCGGGGTGGGCAGTGCTATGCGCAGCCGCAGGTGCTGGCGTGGGTCGCGGAAGCGGACGAACCACCACCTCGGGTTGCCGAGGCGTTCCAGCAGGTCGGGCAGGTGGCGGGCGAGGACGGTGTCCTGGCGTTCCAGGTCGCCGTAGAGGGAGGCGAGGAGCACCGGGGAGGTGGCGGGGGCGTCGCCGTGGCCGCGGCGGAGGATCCTGGCCGGTGTGGGCTTGGGCAGGCGTGGCCAGGCCGGGGCCAGGGTGGCCGTGACGGGAATGGCGATCTCGTGGGCCCGGCCGTCGGCCCAGCCGAGGTCGGCCGGCTCGGGGGCCTCGACGAGGACGGCGTGCGGGGCGGAGCGAAGGTGCTCGCGCAGCAGGACGCGGTGACCGGGGTGGTCGAGGTCCAGGGGCAGGCCCTGGCTGTCGGCGGCCAGCGTGACGTGCCGGGCGACGCGGCGCCGCACCACCCACGCCGAGAGCATCTCGTCCCACTCGGTGAACCCGGCGGTCGTGGCGGGGGGTTCGGATCGGTTCAGGCGCCAGGAGGTGGCTGAGACGATGACGCGGCCGTGCCGAAGCCGGGGAAGGAACGGCAGCGCGCCGAGGGCGCCCCAGGAGAAGCGGGTGACCTGCGCGGTGTGTGCGCGGGAGAGCTCGGTGATCAGCCGGGCCAGGGGCGGGGTGTGGGTGCGCAGGTTCAGGGCGTGGGTGGCGGCGGCCTCAATTCGTACCCCGAGCGCCGGCGCGGCCAGGTACATGCGCCGCCCGTCGCAGCCCACCGTCAGGTCCTCGGGACCGAGAGCGCCGTCGGCGGACGGGCGGTGCTCGGCGAGGGCGATCACCAGCTGGCCGGTGGCGATGCTGCGGGCGACGTGCCCACTCGCCCCGTCCAGCGGAGGGTACGAGAGCTGCGCAGTGACGGCGTGCTCGTCCATCGTCGGCAAGCTGGTCATCAGGTTGGTGAACGCGGCCCGGTGTGCGGGTTCGAGGAGGTGGAGGAAGCGGCCGACCGAGACACCGGCCGCGCGGGACGCCGTGACGGCCTCCAGGCGGAAGGCGCCACGGTCGAGTTCCTCCCGTGTGCGGGCGTGGATGCGGGCGATGATCTCCAGGTGCGGGCGCAGCCGCGGCTCGTCCCCGGCGATGTCGAGCGAGGCGAGCAGGGCTTCGTCCAGGACGACCTCACGCTCGCCATCGAGCGCCGCGCGCTGGGCGAGGGCGGCGAGCAGCTCGTCGCGTTCGTCGAACCGCGGGCGGTCGGCGGGCCGGGCACCCGGGTAGCCGTCGGGCCAGCCGATCCCGCTGTCCGCCACCACGTCGAGCAGCGGCACCAGCGTGCCCCGGCCGTACCGCTCGTAGAAGCGCTGATGGTAAGCCCGCCACGCTGCTGTTCCCTTGGGGGCCGGGCTGAGCCGGGTCAGGAGGAGGGCGGCGCGGGCGGCCTCGTCCGCCACAGCCTGCGGGAGGACGATGTCGGCGTCCAGTCGCAGGTCGACGGCCGCCCCCGCGGGGTCGGTGCCGGCGGTGCGCAGGTTGTCCAGGATCTCGGCGACGCCCGGCAGGTCACCCGCGCCCGCGCCCTGCACGGTGGTGTGCAGGTGAGTGACGGGGTCGGGGTCGGTGGTCGGCGCGTGCAGGCTGGTGATCAGCGCGCGGTGGGCGACCAGCTCGGTCAGGACGTTCGTGACCTGCTCGGCGGTCGCGGCGGGGAACTCGGCGCGGACCTTCTCGGCGAGGTCGCGGAAGCGGACCGGGTCGCGGCCGGTCGCCACAGCGAGTGCGACGGGGCGGGTGCGGCGCAGGGTCGTCTCTGCGGCAGCCGTGCCGAGGCCGGGTCGGGCGAGCGGGCGGTGCGGAACGACGAGGCGCTCGCCGCGCACCTGGACGGTGTTGTTCGCGACCACGTCGAGGAGGTCCAGCAGGCCCGGGAGGCGCTCCAACTGCTTGATCGCCTCGTCGAGCCGGGCCGCCGCGACTGTACGGGTGGCGCGGTGTCCGCGCCCCCAGCGCAGGGCGGACACTGGGGCGAAGGAAGCGCCCTGCACGCCGGCGAAGTAGCCGAACGGGGTGGCGCGGCCCGAGGCTCGCAGCACGTAACGAGCGGTGGAGAGTGCCGTGTGCCGCACCTTGCGGGGCTCGGGGCTGGCTGCTGCGGTGAGCTTCCGGACCTGCTGGGCGAGGACAGGGCTGGCCTGTTCGAGGGCCTCGGCGAGGCTCGGGTCGGCCCACACCTCGCGCAGCCACTGCAGCTGACGGTCGGCCTGGCCCGCCTCGTCGAGGCCCGGCCAGGCGGGCACCGCAGGGGCGGAGTGCGCGACGGCACGCACGAGAGCCACGCCGGCGGCGCGGTAGGAAGCCGTGGAAGCGGTTGGGCGCATGGGTGGCGGACCTCGGGGTCGGGGCGGATCGGGACAGGGTGGCGGCCGGTGCCCCGGGGGTGTGCTTCCCCCGGGGCACCGGCCGGGCGGGTCAGTGCACGCCGGTGGTGCAGGCGCCGCAGGTGGCGCCGCAGCCGTCGTCGGTCAGGACCTGCAGGCTGGCCGCGTCGGCGGTCTCGACGGTGCGGACGTCGAGGTCGAACTCGTCGCCGACGGCGACAGTCGCCTTGGTCTCAGCCGTGATCGTCTGGGCCATGTGTTCCTCCTGTTGGGATTTCCCTTGCGGGACCTGGCGTCGGGGCGCGGGATGCGCCTCGCATCACCAGGAGTCGGTGAGTCCGGGACGGGCCGTAGGGCCCGCCCGGAAGACTTGTGAGCGAATGGCAGCCCGGATGCTGTCGCCGTCAGCCGCAGTCCACCGGGGGTGCGGTGTCGGCCGAACCGGGTGCGGGCCATGGGGCCGGGAATCCGGCGGCCAGGCCAAGAAAGGGGTGGGGCTGTCCGAGTGCCCGCAGTAGCAGCCGCTCCCCGGTGAAGCGGGTGCGGCCGTGCAGGATGCGGTGGTTGTCCAGCACGACGCCCTGCCCGCAGGCCAGGCGCAGGCGGGTGGTGTGGCGCTCGACGGCTCGGCGCAACGCGGGCAGGTGGGCCTCGGCCTCGGGCGAGAACCGGGCCAGCTCGTCCTGGCGTAGCCGAAGACGCCATCGCCCGTCGGGCAGGCGCTCCAGGACGGGGGCGAAGCGGCCGTCCGATCCGCCGAAGTACGCGGCCCGCGGCGCCGAGAGGGCCTCCAGCGCGGTCGGGCGGGAGGCGGCCAGTTCGGCGAGGACAGCCCGGCCGTCCACCAGCAGGCTCTCGCCGCCCTCGTCGGCCGCCCGCGCACAGGCCAGCAGCATCAGCCGCGGCGGTTGGGGCAGCTGAGCACACTCGGTGTGCAGCGCGAGGTCGCCGCGTCCGAGGCCGGCGAAGCCCGTCCGGCCCTCGTGCCGGCCAGTGTCGCGAATGACGGTCAATCCGTCCGGATCGGCGTCGCGGTGCCGCCACCGCGCGGACATCAGCAGGGCCGCCGTGTCGAGCACATTGCTGCGACCGCCGAGGCGGGAGAGCCGCACCAGGCCGCGCTCGCGCAGCACGGCCGCGGCCCGTTCCAACCCGTCACCACCCAGCGCGCCGAGGGTGAACTCTTCGTCCGTGGCAGGCAGTGCGGTACCGGAAGACGGCATGGAGGATCCCCCTCGTGAGAACGGGCGGATGGGAGAGGACACACTGTGGCGGGCGCACCCGCCCCGAGTGAAGTGACAAATTGTCAAAGATCGATCACTGAGCCGTAAGAGCGTTCGGCGGCGGCCGGCTGCTACGTTCGACAGGCCCGTGCCCGTCCGTGCGCCGTGGAAGTAGAGATGACTGAACAGCCCTATGTGCCGCCGGCCTTCCCGATCTCGATCAAGGGCGTGGTCCTCGACCCGCACGGGCGAGTGCTGCTGCTGAAGAACGAACGGGCCGAGTGGGAGCTGCCCGGCGGAAAGCTGGAAGGCCCCGAGACACCGGAGCAGCGGGTGGAGACCGAGATCCGTGAGGAGAGTGGCTGGACTGCCACCGCCGGCCCATTGCTGGACGTGTGGATGTACGAGCCGGTCCCCGGCCGGAAGGTCTTCATCGTCACCTACGGCTGCACCGCCGCCGATGCACACCGGCTGCCGGTCGTCAGCCACGAGCACAAGGAAGCCGCGCTCTTCCACCGCGACGAGGTGCCCCACCTGGTCATGCCCCAGGGCTACAAGGACTCCGTCGCCCGCTGGTACGAACTGCAGGGCCGGGCCTGACCGGTGACACGCCGCGACCAGCACGGCGGCATCCGCTGGCACTGGACGACCCCACGGGCCCAGGACATCCTGCGCCGCCGCAGCCTGCCCGAGATCCTCACCTTCTACCGGCAGCTCAACCAGCTCCCGCAGGAGGAACTCGGCACCCTCCTCGGCTACTCCACCAGCTACATCTCCCGTGTGGAGAACGGAAACCGCACCATCACCGACATCGGCGCGCTGCGGCACATCGCCCAGAGCCTCGGCCTGCCACCCCACGTCTTCGGCATCACCGACGACGCCGACGGAGACCACCACGCCATGATCCAGTTCGGTGAGAGCGTCCTGCGCCTGGCCGAGATCGCTCGCCAAGCCGGACAGGCCGCCGCCGCCGTCGACGAACTCTGGCCCCTCGTCGCCCGCCTCGAAGCCCGCGCCGCCGACGGCCACACCGACACCGACGTCCTGCGCCTGCTCGCCCGCGCCCGCACCGGACTCGGTGTCGCGCTCGGCCACGTCCTGCCCGAAGAACGCCTCGCCACCGCAGCGCGCTGGACCGGCAGCGTCGCCATCGCCCGCCGCCTCGACGACCGGGCCCTGCACGCCCACGCCCTGCGCCACCACGGCAACGAACTGCGCAAGGCCGGCCTTCACCACGCCGCCCTGGAACGTCTCGGCCGCGCCCGCGACCTCGCCCGCACCCCCGACGACCGAGCCGCGGCCGTCATCCTCCTCGCCCGCGCCGCCGGAACAGCCGGCGCCACGACCGTGTTCGACGACGCCGTCGCCGAGAGCCGACGCCTGCTCGACACCGCCAGCGTCACCCCGCTGTTCTCCGAGTTCACCCTTCACGAGGTGCAGCTGCGCGGCCTCGCCGCCACCGGCCGCGTTCCCGGCGCCGTCGAACTCCTCGAACGCGCACCCGCACCCGGCTTCCAGACCAGCCCGCAATGGCGCATCATCTCCGCGATCACCGCAGCCCAGATCCTGCTGCGCCGCGGCGACCGGGACGCGGCCGGGGAACAGATGCGCGCGGCCCTGCAAGGTGCCGAACTGCACCGCCTGCCACACCAGGTCCAGCGCGTCATCCGCGCCAGCAGCGGGCTTCCCGACATCCGCGAACAGGCACAGGGCACCCTCGACCGGCTGAGGGCGGACATAGCAGCCTGACACGAAGCAACCTCGAGATGTGGTGCTCCTGTCGCTGCGTACCCGCCACACCACAGCACCGGATCGCGAGCCGGCCACCGGGCCGGAGCGCACCAGGGCATGCCGCCGACGGACCTCGCTGGCGGTGTCGAAGGTCATCATCAGGTCTCTCCGCGGTACCGGATTGTCAGGGACAGGTGGGCGTAATGCAGGGATGCCGGTCTGTCAGGGCTGCCAGGGCGTGCCAGGGCCGAGGTGAGCCAGGAGTGTGGTCAGGCGTGCTGTGTCCCGGCCGCTGCCTAGCCCCGTGTACTGGTTGAGGCTTGCGGTGTACCAGCCGAGGGCGACATCCGACTGTCCGGAGCGTTCGGCGGCCTGCCCGAGGAACTCGGTGGTGCGGGCGATCCAGTGGCGGTGGCCGAGGTCGGCGAACTCGCGCCGGGCCTGGACGAGCGTGGCGGCGGCGAGATCGTGCTGGTCGGCGAGGGAGTAGCCCTCGCCGAGGTAGGCCAGTGCCCTCGCGGCGTTGAGCGGGTCCGGTGGCTGGAGGCTGGTGAGATCGGTACGGGCCATGCGCAGAATCGGGAGGGCGAAGTCGACGTGGCCTTGGCGAGCGGCTGCGGAGGCGAGGAGCATCCCGGCGAGTCCCGCGCCCCGGCGGTCGTCGAGGTCGCTGTAGAGGCTTAAGGCTTCTCCGAGGAACGACTGGGCCTGGTCGTACAGTCCGGCATCGTGGAGGGCTGCCCCGATGCCAGAGGTGTACTGGGCGACGCCGGCGAGGTCGCCCGCAACGTGGGCCAGCGCGGCAGCCCGTGAGTAGTGGGTGGCGGCCTCCGTGTGGCGTCCGGCGGCGACCAGGCCGAGGGCGAGGGTGGAGGACATCTCGCGGATCGCCATCGGGTCGCCCCAGCGGAGTGCGGCACGCAGTCCGGCCTCGTACACGATGATCCACATCGGGACGTCGCGGTGGTAGTGGAAGAGGGGCCACAGGTCGGAGGCGAGCGCGCAGGCAACCGCCGGGTCGTCGCAGGAGACAGCGGTGATCATGGCGGAGCCGACGGCGGGGGCGATGGCCTCCAGCCAGGCGAGGGCCTCGTGCCGGTTGGTGAAGCGGACCGGCTCGACTGGGGGCCCCAGCAGCGGGCGGGGCAGGGCGCGGTGGTGCGGGGTGAGGAGCTGGGCGCAGGCGCGGGCGGCCTGGAGCAGGTGGGTGAGGTAGCCGGTGCAGGCTTCGTCGGCGGCCAGCCTGGCCGGTGCTCCGACGCCGGTGGCGGCGCTGCGGACGGCCGGGCGGAGCGTGTAGAGGTCGCCGCGGACGGCGGCGCGGTGGGCGGTGTCGAGCAAGCCCCGGGCGGCCAGTTCGGTGAGGAGCACGCGGGCCTGGTCGCGGGTGGTGCCGGTCGCGGCGGCACTGGAGGCGAGGTCGAGATCGGGAGCCGGGACCAGGGCGAGCCGCTGCAGGAAGCCGGCCTCCCGCAGTGACAGGTGGTCGAGGGCGGTGTCGACGGCGTCGCGCACGGGATTTTCCGATCGGGTTGCCCCTGATGGGGAGGGCGCGGGTAGGCCGGCGCGCAGTGGCAGGTCCGGCTGGAGGACGAGGTCGGCGGCGGCAAGCCCGATGGCCAGCGGCATCCCGCCGTGGAACCCGACGAGGGCCGCGGCCCCGTCCGGGTCGCGGCCGGTACGGTCCTCGCCGACGATCCGCGACAGCAGCCGCAGGCCGTGCTCGGCCGCCAGCGGTTCGAGGCGCTGGTGAACGGCGCCGTGGGCCAGCAGCGCCGGCAGCGGGTCGCGGCTGGTCACCACGACCAGGCAGCCCGAAGCCGCTGGAATCAGCGGCAGCACCTGCCCGGGGTCGGCCGCGTCCTCCAGCACCACCAGTACGCGCCGACGGGCGGTCTCGCTGCGCCACAGGCCGAGCAGCTCGTGTTCGGCCCAGGGCAGCGGGGCGTGTCCGCCGAGGCCAAGTGAGCGCAGCAGTGACCGCGCGACCTCGGCGGCCGTGGCGGGGCCGCCCGGGGAGTGCGCGCGAAGCCGGGCCACCAGCTGGCCGTCCGGGTACCGGTCTGCGATCTGGTGGCCCAGCTTCGTGGCGAGGGCGCGTTTGCCGACGCCGTCCGGGCCGGTGATCACCACGACGGGCGCCGTTTCGTCCGCCGGGGCCCGGCCGAGGACGGCGTTCAGGGACTGCAGGGCCTCCTCCCGGTCGGTGAACACGGCAGGGACGGGGGCGAGTTGTCGCGGCACCGGTGTCGGCAGCGGGGTCGGGCCCGGGCCGAGGTGCACGCCGCCGGTGATGGTCCCGGCCTGGACGGCAGTGGCGACCGAGGAGCTGTCGACGGTGTTGCGCACCTCGTCCCCGCCCACTACGCGACCACGGCGGCCGGTGCCGCCTGCTCGACGGCCACGCGGCGGCGGGGCGGTGCGGCCCGCCAGGACCGGGGCCTGGGGGCGAGGCGGACGGCGGCGTCGACCATGCTCCAGTGCGAGAACGCCTGCGGGTAGTTCCCGAGCTGGCGCCCAGCGAGGGGGTCGTACTCCTCGGCGAGCAGGCCGAGGTTGCTGCGCAGGCCGAGGAGCCGGTCGAACAGCTGACGGGCTTCGGCGGTGCGGCCGATGGCGGCGAGGCCCTCGGCGAGCCAGAACGAGCAGGCCAGGAAGGCGCCCTCGTGGCCGGCAAGGCCGTCCACGTTGGCGCCGGACGACTCGTGGGTGGCGTAGCGCAGCACCAGGCCGTGCTCGGTGAGTTCGTGCTGGATGGCCTCGATCGTGGCGATGACGCGCTTGTCGTCGGCGGGTAGGAAGCCGCCCTGGGGGATCAGCAGCAGGGAGGCGTCGAGGGCCTGGCCGGCGTAGTACTGGGTGAACACGCCGCGCTCGTCGACGCCGTGGGTACACACGTCGTGGTGGATCTCCTCGCGCAGCTCGGCGACGCGGACCAGTACGGTGGGATCGGTGGTGGTGCGGCGCTCCAGCATTCGCAGGGTCCGGTCCACGGCGACCCAGCACATGACCTTGGAGTGCGTGAAGTGGCGCGCTTCGCCGCGGATTTCCCAGATGCCCTCGTCCGGCTCCCGCCAGCGCAGCTCCACCTGGGAGACGAGCGCCAGGAGCAGGGCGTCGACCTGTGGTGAGGGCGGCAGGCCCGCGTCCTCGGCGAGCAGCAGTGTGTCCGCGAGTTCACCGAACACGTCGAGCTGGAGCTGGCCGGCGGCGCCGTTGCCGATGCGCACGGGCAGGGACTCCTCGTACCCGGGCAGGTGGCCCAAGACCTCCTCGTCCAGGTCGGTGTCGCCGTTGATGCGGTAGATCGGCTGAAGGCGCTCAGGGGCGACCGTGTCGATGAGCCAGCGCCGCCAGCGCCGGGCCTCCTCCAGTTGTCCGAGCCGGATCAGGGCGGCGATGGCCAGCGCGCTGTCGCGCAGCCACACGAACCGGTAGTCCCACTGGCGTTCGCCGCCGAGCTGCTCGGGCAGGGAGGTGGTGGGCGCGGCGATCACGCCACCGCCCGGGTGGCACATGGCCTTGATGGTGAGGGCGGAGCGCACCACGGCCTCGCGGTACGGACCCCGGTAGGTGCACCCCCGTGCCCACTGCTCCCAGTACTCCACGGTCGCGTCCAGCTCGGCGAAGGCGTCCGGCGGGATGGGCGCGTGCTTGTTGGAGGGCTTCCAGGTGAGTGAGAGCGCGATGCTCTGGTGGGCGTGGAGGGTGAGGTCGGCCCGGCATACCCCTTCGCGGTTGACGGTGTGGGAGGGGCCGTCGAGCCAGTACGTGTGCGGGTGGGTGGTCGCGGACAGGCGCGGGGTGCCGTGGTTGAAGCGCTGGATGGTCGGCAGCGTGGCGCCGTAGTCGGTACGGGGGCGGAAGACGGAGGCGACGCGCACCACGCCGCTGACGCACTCGACGATCCGGATGATCTGCGGTTCGGCGTCGTCGGTGACGTCGGGGGCGGGCATGAAGTCGGTGACGACGAGGGTGCCGGTGTCGGTGTCCCACTCCTGGCGCAGGACCATGGTGTCGCCCAGGTACTGGCGGCGGTCGGCGGGCGGCGGCGTGCCGTCGTAGACGGCCGGGCCGATGCGCCAGAAGCCGTGCTCGTCGTCGCCGAGCATCGAGGCGAAGACGGCCGGGGAGTCGAAGTCGGGCAGGCAGGCGAAGTTGATGGCGCCGTCCGGGCGGACCAGGGCGGCGGAGCGCGTGTTGCCGAGGAGGGCGAGGTCCTCGATCTGGAACGGGGCAGGGGCGCGGAGCATGGTCGTCCTGACGTGGGCGGGAGAAGTGGTGGTCAGCCGCGGACGGCGGGCCGGGTGGTGAGCGCGGCGAGGGCGGCGGCGACGGTGTCGGCGAGCGTGTCGGCGACGGGCAGCCACGGCATGAGGTTGGCCAGCAGGACGCGGTTGGCCTGCTGCACGGGGTCGGCCGGGTCGCAGCCGACGACCACCGTCCCGCCGTACGGGGAGAACAGGTCGGCCTCGTAGCAGTCGTGCACGCGCACGTGGCCGAGCGGGTTCCAGAACAGGACGACGCTGGTCCGGCGGATGTTGGTGTCCTGCCAGCCGAACGGGGCCCACGCGGCGTAGGGGTCGGTGGCGGGGTCGCGGGAGGGGCGCGGGTTGAGGACGGTGCCGTCGAAGCCGGCGGCCTCCAGCAGGTCGACCGTCTCGGACTGCCAGTCCGGGCAGCCGACGGTCGCCCCGGCGAGGAACACCGACGGCAGGCCGTCCGGCTCGAACGGCTCCGGCGCCTCGATGTAGCGCAGTCGCTCCGGTCCGCCGTCGCGGCGGCCGGGGGCGCTCCCCAGGGCGACGGTGTGGTGGGTGGGTGGTGTGGTCATCTGGTCTCTGTGGTCGAAGGGGTGCGGCCCTGGCCCGAACGGCCGCCATGGGTAGTGCGGGTCGTGCTGCTCAGTCGGACCGGCGGGTGCCGGCGCGGCCGGGGTCGTTCGGGGGCGGCGTGCGGTGGTTGACCAGGCGGTCGGCGACGCCGAGGGTGGTCAGGGCGGCTGCGGCGAAGATGCCGAGGTAGACCGGCTGACCGAGGGTTGAGAAGTGCGCCAGCAGGTAGACAGCGCAGCCGCCGACGATCACGCCGAGCAGGAAGGACAGCACGGCGAGCGTGGTCCGCCCAGGTCTCAGCCGGGCGCTCACGGCGCCGCGCTCCTCGTCCCGGCGGTGCGGGCGAGCGGTTCGGCCGGCCACGCGGGGTCGATGTCGCTCAGCAGCACCAGCTCGGCGAGCACCCCGACGACGACGGCCTGGGTGTCGGAGTCGACGTTCAACGTGCTGAGGAGGGTCTTGGTGTAACTGCGCATCGTCGTCGAGGAGATGCCGAAATCCGCGGTCAGCTCCGGGGTGCTGCGACCACCCGCCCAGCCGCGAAGGACCTGCGACAGGCGCGGGGCGAGGGAGGGCTTGATGGTCAGTGCCCCGCTGGGGTGCACAGGCTCGGTGACGATCCGGTGAGCGGTGGCCCAGCCCGCGAGCTGGAGCACGGTGCGGGTACCGCTCGTGACGAGCACCGCCTCGATCGCGCTGCGGACGTCGCCCAGGCGGAGCCGCGTCTCGGGGTCGGCGGCGATCTGCTCGAAGGTGGCTCCGGCGGAGGCCAGGACAATCAGCCGACGCTCGGCGGCGGCGAGGGCGGGCAAGGGCTCGGTGGGCACAGCGGTTTCTCCAACAGAGCGGCTCGGACGGTTCACAGGTGCTGTGGGATCGGCGCACCCGGCGCCGCCAGATGAGACAGCAGACGGGCCCCAAGCCGCTCGGCCTGCCCGGTGCCGACGACCAGGACCAGGTCGCCCTCGGCGGCCAGCTCACCGATGAGCTGCTCGGGGCCGGGCTCGCACGGGCCGGAGCGGGCACGCTGGACCTTGCCGTCGCCGAGCTTGCGGCGGGCGGCCTGCTCGACGGCGTCCAGCGGGTCGGGCACCGTGTGGTGGACCAGTGGGGTGCTGACCGGCAGCAGCAGTGCGTGGTCCACGCCCTTGAGCGCTGCACCGAGTTCGGCCGCGTGCTCGCTGGTGCGGGCGATGCCGTCCGGCTCCAGGACGACCAACAGCGAGCCATCGGTGAGCATCCGGGCGGCCTCCACGTCCTGGGCGACCTCGCGCGGATGCCGGGCCCGGGAGTCCACCACCGCGACACCGCGCTGCGAGCCGACTGGGGCGAGCGAGCGCTCAACCCCGCGGAAAGAGGCGGCGCGCTCGGCGACGGCCTGCGGGTCCTCGCCGAGCACCAGGGCGGTGGCGATGGCCGCGCACACCGCCAGCGCGTGGTGGCGTCCGGCCACCGGGAGGACGAAGGCGTGGTCCGTCTTCTGGTAGCGCAGGACGACGCGGAAGTCCGTGCCGGTCCAGCGCGGTGTCATGATCCAGACGGTGGAGGCAGGGTCGGTGCCGACGGTGACCACCCGCTGATCGGGCACGGGACGGTCGCCGAGGCGTTCGCGCAGGTTCGCCGTGCTGGTGTCCCAGGTCGGCAGGACGACCACGGCCGCGTTGCGGGCGAGCCTTTCGGCGGCGTTGAGCCCGGCGATGTTGTCCTCGAAGTGCGGGGCATTGGCACTGGTGGCGAGGATCAGCGCGGCGGCGAACTTGGGCTCGGTCGTCAGGAAGTGCGGGGCGGGGCGGTGCTGCCAGGCACCGGGCGGAGCGGCCTCGTGGGTGCCGGCGTCCGGGCACAGGTCCACGACGACCCGGTCGCCGTCCCCCGCGTGCCCGGCGGCACCGTCGCGGGCCGGGGCGGTCAGCACCCAGCCCGTCCGCCCGTCGTCGAGGACGTGCGCGAGGGCGGCTGCCGCGGTCGTGGTGCTGCGGCTGCCCGCCACGGCCACCGCCCCGGCACCGGCCTGAACGGAGAGGGCCTTGAGCGCGACGGCACGGCCGATGACCGGCAGCCGCAGCACCTGGGCGCGGTCCAGCTCGGGGTGCGATCCGGCGACGACGCCCGACCAGACCACCGCCGTGCGGTCGGTGCGCACGTGCCCGGCGTCGAAGCCGACGTGGACCCGCACGCCCGCCGCTTCGAGCGCGGCGACGACGGGGCTGGTCTGGGTGGCCTCGGGGATGCTGCCGGTGACGTCGGCTCCGGCCTCGGCCAGCCACCGGGCCAGGCCCTCCATGCCGGGGGCGAGGATGTCGACCAGGTGCACGGCCGTCAGCAGGCCTGGCACGGCCGGCCGCGGGTCGGTGCCGACCACGGTCTCGGGTCGGGTGGTGGTGTCCATGATGTTCTCCAACGGGGAAGCGGGGTGCGGGGGTTGGGTCCGGACCGGGCGCGGGGAGGGGGATTCGACCCGCGACCGGCCCGGGGCTCATGCCTGGGCGAGACCGCGCTCGACCTCGGCGTCGGTGACCACACGGGAGTGGTGGTCCAGGTCCATGCGGGCGATCCGTGCCAGGTGCGCGACCACCCGTTCCTCCAGCAGCTCACCGGCCAACGTGCTGGCCTCGAACGCGCCGACTGCCTCCTCCAGCGACTGCGGCAGCAGCGGCACCTCGCGCTGCTCGTAGGCGTCGCCGCTGACGGCCTCCGGGGGCTTGAGGCCGGCCTCGACGCCGTGCCGGATTCCGGCGAACACCGCCGCCAGGGCGAGCAGCGGGTTGGCGTCCGCACCCGGCAGGCGCACCTCCAGCCGCAGGCTGCGGCCGTGGCCGACCACCCGCACCGCGCACGTCCGGTTGTCCCGGCCCCACGTGAGGCGGGCCGGCGCGAAGGAGTGGTCGCTGAGCCGCTTGTAGCTGTTCACGTACGGCGCCCAGAGCGGGGCGACCTCGGGCAGTACGGCCAGCAGTCCGGCCACCGCCTGCCCGCCCCGCTCCGACAGCTCGGTCCCGTCTTGCGGGTCGGCGGCCAGCATCGTCCGGTCGTCGAAGTCGGCCAGCGAGACGTGCAGGTGCAGGCCGCTGCCGACCCCGGTGGACGGGGCCGCCATGAACGAGGCGGTCATACCGGCCTCGTCCGCGACCGTCCTGGCGGCGTGCTTGAACAGCACGTGCTGCTCGCACGCCGCCACCGCCTCCCCGTACGGGAAGGTCAGCTCGATCTGACCAGGGGCTCCTTCGCCCTTGACGGCCTCGACCGGCAGGCCGGCGGTGGCCAGGACCTGGCGGAGCCTGCGGCCGAACTCCCGCACCGTGGGCGGCTGGTCGAGGCCGTAGTCGCGGTTGTCCGTGACGGCGGGACGAAGGCCCCGCCAGTCGGCCGCCGCAGCGTCCCGGGCGGTGCCTTCGTAGAGTACGAACTCCGTCTCGATCCCCACCGCTGGCACCACACCGAGCTCGGCGAGCCGGTGCAGCTGCTCGGCCAGCACCGTGCCCGGCGCCAGCGGGTGCGGCCACCCGCCTGCGATCGGCTGGGCAAGCACCAGCGCAGTGCCCGGCAGCCACGGCAACAGCCGGGCCCGCTGCAGGTCGGGCAGCAGAGCGACATCACCGAACCCGGACTGCCAGGAGAACGGACCAGTCCGGGCCGGGGTCATGCCCAGGTCGGTGCCGAGCACGTACCCGCACATCTCCGGGGACAGCGCCCCCGACCGCAGCCGCTCCACCAGCTGGGCAGCGTCGTACTCCTTGCCCTTGAGCCGGCCCTGCGCGTCGACCGTCGCCAGCAGCACCGTGTCGAGGCCGAAGGCGGACACCAGCTGCTCCAGCGGCCCGGTTGGCGAGAGTGCCGCCGTCTGGGTCTTGGCCGCGCGGGAACGGGCGGCCCGCATCGTCGCCTTCATACGATCTGCGCCTCGACCCGGGCCAGGTGCGGGTCCTCCACCACCGGCACGGAGAACTTGTTGCCGGCCAGCTTCCACCACGCCCACGCCAGCACGAGAACCGCCGCGAGGGTGATGGGCGCGTAGTTGAACGTCTCGATGGTCACGGGGGCCCGCTGCGGCAGGCACACCAGCACCGCCAGGATCACCACCCACACCACGGCGGCGATCCCGATCGGCCTGCTCCACCGGCCGAGGTTCCACGGCCCGGGGGCGAACCTGTCGCCCTGCCGCAGCCGCAGGTAGACGGGGATGATGTAGGAGGGGGTCATGCCGATGACGTTCACGGCCGTCACCGCGCCGTAGGCGACCGGAGACCAGAGCGACGGTACGGCCAGGACGAAGGCGACCGAGACCGCCAGCCACACCGCGGGCACCGGCACGCCGTTGGCCGAGACCCGGCGCCACGTCGCCGAGCCGGGCAGTGCACCATCCCGGGAGAAGGCGTAGATCATGCGCGACGCGGCAGTGGTCTCCGCGCTGCCGCAGAACAGCTGGGCCCCGATCACGACGAGCAGCAGCAGCTTCGCGCCGGTCGTCCCGACCGCGTCCTGGAAGATCTGTGCGGGCGGCACGGCGGCGGCAGACGTGCCGGTGTAGTCCTGGACGGCGAACAGCAGGCCGGCCAGCAGCACCGTGCCTGCCAGCAGGGAGACCCAGATCGAGCGGACGATGCCGCGCGGCGCGGCGACCCTGGCGTCCTTGGTTTCCTCTGACAGGTGCGCGGAGGCGTCATAGCCGCAGAACGTGTAGCCGCCGAGCAGCAGGCCGATCGCCGAGACGTAGATGGGGCTCGTCCAGCCGGTGCCGTTCTCGAAGTGCGTGAACACCCAGGACAGGGACTGGTGGTGGGAGGGGACGACGGTGAGCACGCTGACGATCAGGGCGACGCCGAGCAGGTGCCACCACACCGAGATGCTGTTGAGCAGGCTCACGACGCGGACCCCGACGACGTTCAGCAGGGCGTGCAGTATCAGGACGCCCGCGAAGATCGTCAGGATCAGGCCCGGCGTCGGGGCGACCCCCCACTGCAATCCGGCGAACGCGGCGATGAACGAGGCCGCGCCGTAGTCGATGCCGGCGATCCCGCCCAACAACCCGAGGAGGTTCAACCAGCCGGTCGTCCAGCCCCACCGCGGACCGCCGAGCCGCTGGGCCATGTAGTACAGGCCGCCGGAGGTGGGGTAGGCGCTGGTGACCTCGGCGAGCGCCGCGCCGACCAGCAGCACGGCCAGGCCGACGGCGACCCAGCCCCACATCATCACCGCCGGGCCGCCGGTCACCAGCCCGAGCCCGAACAGGGTCATGCAGCCACTGAGCACCGAGATGACCGAGAACGACACGGCGAAGTTGCCGAACGACCCCATCCGGCGGACGAGTTCGGGCTCGTAACCGAGCGACCGAAGATGCTGGTCCTCGGGGCCGGACGCGGTGCGCTGGTGCCAGGACATGGCGAAGCCTCCAGGAGAAGTCGGGTGCTGGCCCGGCGCGGCGCCGGGCAGAAGATTGGTCGGTGGTGGTCAGCTGGCGACGGCGTAGGACTGGGCCATCGCCTGCCACAGCAGGTCACCCGGTCGGTCCGCCAGGCTCTGCCAGGGCTGCAAGGAGATGAACGGGGCCATCGCGGAGAAGACCTCGGCAGCCTCCCGGCGTTGGCGGCTCGCCCAGAGCGCGTGGGCGAGGTGGCTCTCGTCCGCCACCGGCCACCGGCTGCCGCGCCCGAGCGCGGCCCGCCAGTGCCCGAAGGCACGCAGCACCGTGCCGCGGACCGTCTCGTCGTCCGTCCACTGCAGCTGGATCGCCTCCTTGCGCTCGGCGCGGCGGTAGCGGTCGACGTACAGGTACAGCGGCAGGGCGTGGAGGGCGGAACCGTCCGGTGCGCTGGGCAGGTAGGTGGCCAGGAACTCGGTCGCCGGGCCAACCTCATTACGGGCCAGCCAGAAGCGGAGCATCCGGTGGAACGCTTCCCGACCCCACGGGTCGGTCCGGCGGGCCTGGTCGAACAGCCCCCACGGACCGGGCGGGAGCATCTTGTCCGGAGCCGGAACCTTGTGTTCGGGCCGTTCCTGTGCGGTGTCCAGCTGCGCGAGGGTGAGCAGTCCGAGCCACGGCACGGGATCGCCCCCGAGCATCGAAGCTGCCAGCCAGCACCACTGCCGGGCGCTGCTTTCGAGCGCCATGTCCCGCGAGTCCGGCTGCCGTTGGCCGACCAGCAGAGCCTGGTCGACGGCAACGCGGGTGTGCAGCGTGGTCAGGCCGAACGCGCCGGGCTCCTCGTCACCCCAGTGACGGAGGACGTTGTTGTGGCCGGCCATCGCACCGAGCACCTGGGTGCGCGCCGCCCACAGGCCGGGTTCACCCCAGGAGTTGGCGAGAAGTGCTCGTGCTGAATACCACCGGCCGTGCCGCAGTTCCTCGACCGCCGCCCGCAGGTCGCCGTCGTGGCCGGCGGGGTGCTGCACGAGCTGATCGGCACCAGCGCTTGGCGCAGATGGCATGACCTGATCCCCCTTTGTGGTCTGTCGGTGTGATCTCCCCAGCATCCGCACACCGTTCGGTTGCCGGTGCCGTTTGGGGTTGGTGGGACGCAACCGCAGCGGCGAAGAGCTTGGGACCGTCCTGCGACATCGGGTTAATGCTGTCGGCCAGGCGATGGACGGGGTCACTACGGAGACGGACGGTTGAGGGACGTCCCGGGACGATTTGGCGTCGTGACTGGCCGGCCTGGTGCAGCGCCCGACGACGCCGCCCGGAGCGTCGGCCACCTACTGTCCTGTTTCCCGCCGTATCGCCACCACTTCGCGGGGCGATCGTCTGCTGAAGTGTCAAGGTCATCGGGTATCACTGCGATGTCATTTGGCTGATAACGGCTACACAGAACTGATATGAGGCTGTATCAGTGAAGAGTCGAACTGGCTCTTCTGAACAGGCCACTGGATCCCAGCGCGTCGAACGAATGGAAGGGGTCACTGAATGACAGCCACCAGGACGCTGCTGTGGGTTCTCGTGTCGGAACAACGCCACTGGAGCTACTCGGACTTCGAGCGGGCGTTCTCGGCTGCAGCTAAGCAACTGGGGAGGCGGCTGGCGGACTCGACGTTCGACAGCCTCACGGTCTCGGAGCCGACGTTTCGCCGCTGGACAGCTGGGCGGGTCGAGAAGCCGAGCGGCCACTCGGCTCAGGTGTTAGAGCACATGTTCCAGATCCCCGTTGCCGCACTGCTGGCTCCAGCGACCGATGGCAGTCTCACCTCACCACCCGTGTACGACCTCGAAAGCGATCTCACGATGACGTCACGCGACGCGTCCGACCACGCCTTCTCCCTGGCGTCCCAATCGCTGCCTGGCATGTCGCTGGACCAGCTCCGCGACGACCTCGTCACCCTGGCACGCACGTACGACCAGAAGCCTCCCTTCGATGCGTTCCGCGATCTCAAAGTGCTGCGGGAAGGCGCAGCGAGCATGCTGGACCGAACGCAGATCCCCACCCAGCGCCAAGAGCTGCTGATCATCGCCGGCCAGGTGTCAGCGCTGCTGGCGATGTCGGCCTTCGACCTCGGCTCCTTGGGCGCTGCGACGCGGCTCGCTCGCTCGGCGGCGACCTACGGCGAAGCCGCCCGCTACGGGCCGCTCAAGGCATTCGCCGACGGGACGCTGGCTATCCTTGCCTATTGGGACGGCCGCCCTGCCGAGGCCCTGCAGCACGTCAGGCAGGCGCAGTTGCACCCAGGGCTCGGGGCGGCAGCCAGGGCCCGGCTCTTCGCAATCGAGGCACGGGCCTACGGTCATCTCGGGGACTCCGCCCGCGCGACCCGAGCGATTCGCGCAAGCGTCGACGACTGCAACGACGAGAGGGACGACCTCCACGACGGCATCGGCGGCGAGTTCCACCACGACGCCGCCCGTCTCGCTCGATCCCACGGAACCACGTGCCTCCTCCTGCGCGATGGCGTTGGCGCCGAGGAGCACACCGCTCGTGTGCTGGATCTGCAGGCCGCGCTCCCGCCGGGAAGACGGACTCCCCGGATCGAGGCCGAGGCCCGAACGGACCGCGCGGCGGCTCTGCTCATCGCCGGCGACCTGGAGGGCGCGCGGGAGATGATCACGCCGATCGCCCTGCTGCCACCGGACCGCCGGATCGCCGGGCTGGTGGAGCGCGTTCACCAGGTCCGCGCTCTGCTGACGACCGAGCCTCTTCGAACGGCAGCCGCAGCGGTAGCGCTCGGAGAGGACCTGGAGGAGTACGTCAGGGCATCCGCGCCCAAGCAGCTCGGCCCGGGTGCGAACCGTCTCACGCTCGGGGGCTGATGTCGGGCTGGAGGGCGCGCTCGTCAGGTAGAGCAGCCGAGCGGGCGCCCTCACCTCACGGTCTGGGCGAAACTGCTGACAGGATCACCTCCTCCTTCACAGGGTCGATTCCGTGCGCAGCGGC
Source organism: Kitasatospora sp. MBT63 (assembly GCF_000710465.2). Taxonomy (GTDB): domain Bacteria; phylum Actinomycetota; class Actinomycetes; order Streptomycetales; family Streptomycetaceae; genus Kitasatospora. Next base: position 98,680 of record NZ_JAIZ01000806.1, read on the forward strand.
CCGCGGGTGCGGCACCGGCAGGTGCCCCGATTGAAGCCAGGCCCAGGTGTCGGCGACCGTCTCGGCCAAGGGCCGGCAGACCAACCCGGCCTCGTAGGCGCTCCCCGAGTCGATCAGCCACACCCCTTCATGGGTGCGCCACAGCGGGAGCTCTGTCCACTGCTCCACGCCGTACTCCAGCAGGACTTCATCGCCAACCCATTCGAGCTGCCCGCTGCTCGCAGTGACGTCGAGACATGTCTGCAAGAGCCGGCCCATGGTGTCCCGACCGATCGGGCCGGTCGCATTGTGCACTCCGCCTCCGGGGCGGCTCGCGAGGTCGAGGGCGAACTTGGCCACGTCGCGCACGTCGACCGGTTGGATGCCCTTGGTCGGCTTGCCGGGTGCAAGGATCCGGCCGCCGCGCCCAGCTCGGTTCAGCCACCAGGGAAGTCGGCCGACGTACTCGCCCGGCCCGAGAATGACCCCGGGCCTCACGATCCAGCTTCGGTGCTCGCTGAAGGCGGCGAGCACGGCGCGCTCGGCTCCGGCCTTCTGCCGGCCGTAGTGAAGGTTCGGGCCCAGCCACCCCGGGGGGTTGCGGCCGTAGTCCTCGTCAGCGTCCGGCGGCCCATCCAGGAGCTCGTCCCCGACGCTCAGAGGATGGTCGGGCCAGCCGGCGTACACCGACGCCGTCGAGATGTAGACGTACCGCTCGGCCACAGGCTCCAACGCCTGCGCGGCGGCCAGAACGGTCCGGGGCGGCTGCTCGCCCGCTGAGGTGTCGATGACCGCGTCCCAGGGCCCGTGGGACGCCAAGCGACCCAGGTCTACTGGATCGGTTCGATCACCGTGGATTGCCTCCACATCAGGAAGATCCTGGCCGGACCGGCCGCGGTTGAACGTTGTGACCGCCCAGCCGCGGTCGAGGGCGTCCTGTACGACCGCCCTGCCTAGGAACCACGTCCCGCCAATGATCAGAATCTTCATGGCTCAGATCTTGCCGAATCCGATAGCGGAACCGCCACTCATGACGGTCATTCATGGCGGCAATGACTGCAGGTGCCCCAGGCGCCGGGGCGCAGAGTAGGGCCAGTGACACTCCGCCGATACGTGGATGATCGGCTGACCAAGGACGTGAGTCGTCGCTGATCTGGCGGCGATATCTCCTCACCCGGGATCCTAAAGGACCGAACGAGCGGTCACACAGAGAGATCGCTCGGTCGCTCCAGAAGGTCAGAGGCGTTCGCACTCCTGAGACTGGATCGTCCCGGGACGTCTCCGGGATGTCCCAAGACGGGGTCGTGCCGTCCCAGCGGCGAGCGCCAGCATCAACGGACCGTCAGCCGACGGTTACTGATCCGAATCTCCGCCAGGGACCAGGCCGGCTAGAGCTGTTCTGAACCAAGCCGACCGACGGCAGTTGGACGCGCGCTCACTCAAGACTTCCCGCTGGAACCCCGGCGGGAGTACCCGATGTGGAAGGAGCACAACAGTGCCCGAGAACCCGCCGACCCCGGCCAGGAGCGGCCTTCTGGTCGCCGTGGAGGTGCTGGCAAGCGTCCACGACCGGCACGACAGCGACCGGTCCGACCCCGGGACGGGCAGTTCGGGTGACGGCCCCTGGCCCGAGGGCGATGGCCTGAACAGCCCCGCCTAACAGGCCAGCGCTCTGGGGCGGAGGACCCCGTAGGCCAACTCGGCGGGCTCCTCCGCCCCCCTCTCGCGCTACTAACTCGAAGGAGGAGAAGGACCGTGAAGCACCGTCTGGTACGGGCCGTTGAGGATGCTCTGGGTTGGGATGGCCCCGGACCTCTCGGGAAGCAGTTCGCTCGGGGCAGCCTCAGCGACATCGAGCTGGTGGGGCGACTGCTGACCCCGCAGGGACTTCTCGACATGGTGATGCGCCGCAGCCTGGCGAACCCTCAGTTCCGCTGCTTCCGCGGCGGCGAGGAGCTGCACCCCAAGGCCTACCTCAGCCCGCAGGTCTCACTCAGGGGCCAGAGCATTCCGATGGCGGACATGCGGCGGCTGGGCAACCTCCTGCGCGAGGGGGCGACGATCGTCTTGGACCAGGCGAACGTCTTCGACCCCACGATGGAGGTGGCTTGCCGGGCCATGCAGTGGTGGTCCCGGGAGAACGTCCAGGTCAATGTCTACCTGACCACCAACGACGCTGCCGGCTTCGACCTGCACTGGGATGACCACGATGTGCTGATCATCCAATTGGCCGGCGAGAAGGACTGGGAGGTCCGGGGAGCCTCACGCCAAGCTCCGCTGTACCGCGATGCCGACCGGAACAACACGCCCAGCGATGAGGTCGTCTGGGCCGGCGCGATGAAGACCGGCGACGTCATGCACATTCCGCGCGGCTACTGGCACCAGGCGTCCCGCGTCGGCTGCGGCCAGGGGCAAAGCATGCACATGACGCTCGGCTTTGCCAAGCGGACTGGAGTGAACTGGCTGTCCTGGCTGGCTGACTGGTCCCGCGAGACCGAACTCTTCCGCCGTGATCTCGACCGCTGGGGCACCCCCGAAGAGCGAGAGAACCAGCAGCGGGAACTAGCCGCCACTGCCACACGCATCGTCGCCTCACGGAGCTCGGCAGACTTCCTGGCTGCCCGCGAACAGGAGGCCATCGCACCCAGGCACGTGCCGCTCCTGGATATCTTCGGCCCGCTGGAAGCTGCGGTGTGCATCACCGACTTCCCGCCCGTGATCGAGGAGAACGGCGAGACGGTCGACGTTCGCGGGGCCGGGAAGAAGCTCACCTTCACCGCCGAGGCCCTGCCCGCTCTGCGCATGCTTCTCAGCGGCCGGCCCGTGAGACTGGACGAGGCAGCACTCCTTGTGGGCAACGAAGTTGAGGATGTAGCGAAGATCCTGACGGAGGAAGAACTGTGCGCGAGCCTCACCCCCCAGTTGTTCTCGGGTTACACCGGTCTCGTTACGAACGCCGGCTGCTGACGAACGCCCTGGACCTGGGCATCACGGCGATCGACACGAGCTTTAACTACCGTGAATTCGGGGCGCACAGGAGGCTGACGGAGATCGGCGGCGACCTCCTCCCGCACTTCACGCTGTCGACCAAGGTCGGGTTCTTCCCGGGGACCGGCAGAGCAGAGCACTCTCTCGACCCCGGTCGACTACGGCTCGCCCTGGAGCAGACGAATCGGGACCTTCAGCGAGTTCCGGACCTCGTCTTTCTGCACAACCCGGAACGCTCACTACGGGAAGCCCCAGACGCCCGCGACATGCTGGCCCAGGCATGCGCTGCCCTCAATGCCGCCACTGCGCAGGGGCTGTGCAGGTCTTGGGGAATCTCGTCCTGGAATCCGTCCTCGCTTCCCAACCTGATCGACCCGACGGTGCCGAAGCCGACTGTGCTCATGGTCCGTGCCGGCCTGCTGGTCGGAATCCGGACTCTGGATGCCGTCGACGATCTCGCGGCCAGCTGGGGCTTGCTGGCCGATTCGATGTGGGGCATGAGCCCCTTCGGGGGCGACACCACAGACCCCGTCTGGGACAAGCTCGATCCTCGCATCTTCCTCCGGGACCAAGGGAGTTCACTGTCTCGTCCGCAGGCAGCGTTCCGGGCCGCCTACCACCTCCCACGGGTCGGGACGTTGGCTGTCGGCTCGGACAATCCCGCGCACCTTCGCGAGCTGCTTGATGCCTTGGACTGCGCTGCGGACGAGCAGGTGATGCTCGAGTACCGGGATCTCTTGCGTGAGCGGGCGAGCCGTCAACCCGCTTGAAGTTCCTCCATGATCCGGGCGGCCATGTGCCGGGCCGGCTGCACCCGAGGATCTTCCGGATGGGCGTCAGGTCCGGTGATCTTCGAGCAGGCGAACAGCGTCATCAGCCTGCCGTCCCGGCTCTCCAACTCGTCGCGGCGCTCGCGGCGTACGCGGTCAGCCAGCGCTGGGACAGCAAGCGAATTGGCCCACAACGACGCCGAGTCCAGACCTCGCGGCGCGTTCCCCCAGTCCTCCCAGTCGAACAAGCAGAATCGCGGGCCAGTGACATTCGCCCAGTTCAGGTCCGCGTGGGCAGGTGCCCACTGCGTGATGGTCGTCTCGAAGATGCTGGGAAAGGCGGTGCGAATGGTCTCGGTGACCACAGCCTGGGTGATGGTCACGGTGTCGGGGGTGGCGATCCGCGTCGTGTGTTGCCCAGCCAACGCGTCCAGTGAGGAGTTCAGCGCTTGCCACCAGATTTCAGGAAGATCCGGATCGGCTGCAAGTACGCTGGTACCGACCGGGTTTCCCGGCAGGAGGCTTGTCTCGTCGGCCCGCCACATCGCCGCGCTCGATGTATCCCGCCAGGCCAGTCCAGCGCACCAGGTGGGCTTGTCGATCGCTGTCAGGGTCGCCGCGCATTCGGTGCCGTTCCAGCCCTGGCCATCGATCCTGTCGAGTCGGCGCCGTTCGATCCGGACCCAGGTATCACGATCCGTCCGCGCCCCGACGGAACGGCGCTTACGCAGCACCGTGTCCCGCTCCAGGCGAACCTGGAGAGCCTGCTCAACGCGGTCCAGAACGTCGTCAACCGGCTCAACCCGCAAGTCAACAGCACGGGCAGAGGACATGGGGAGAGTCATGCGTGCGACCGTAGCAGCGGGCCAGGCTCGGCTCCATCTCGCGAACGACTAGGGCCCGGAGCACATCGCCAAATATTGGCTTCCAGAGGTCAGATGCGCTTCCCCTTCGCCGACGGCAAGGCGCACTGCTGGAACAGATTTTGGACTCACAGACGGCTGCGCCGCGCCTCCGGTCCGCGGGCAGGTTTGGCTGACCAACTGGTGAAATGGGGGCTTTTTCATGCCTGAGCACGCGATCGACCTTCCGATGCCCGTGAGGGACCTCCGGCGCCGGATCGGTGATCTGTCCCTGCGGCTGCGCACGTCCGGATTGCAGGCGAAGCCGGGCGAGCCGCGGTTCGTCGACTTCGACAAGATCCGACTGCCGAACGGTGAGGTGGTCGGTCGCAAGAAGGTGATCGTCATGTCCGGCGGTTGCTCGGTGCCGACGTGCACGATGTGCCCCTTCACCAACCTGAACAACTACGGTATCGAGGGCGGCAGGTCGGCGAAGAGCCTGCTGGAGCAGGTTCGGCTTACTCTGGCGCGGACCGAGGATGAGCCGTCGTACGAGGTGCTCTCCCTCTACAACGACGGCAGCTTCTTCGCGCCGAAGGAGATCCCCCGGGACGTCCAGGTGGAGATCGCTCACCTGGTCGCGGCAGCCGGGGTGAAGCGGCTGGTGGTGGAGTCGCTGCCGCAGTTTGTCACCGAGCCGGTGCTGCGCCCGTTCGTCCAGGCGCTGGGCGAGGTGCGGCTGGAGATCGGCATCGGTCTGCAGTCCGCGGACGTTCTGGTGCGCGAGACGCTGGTTAACACCCGGATCACCCAGAAGTCCTTCGAGCGGGCGCTCGCGGTGATGGCTGGCCTGGGAGTGGACCCGAAGATCTACCTGATGGTCAAGCCACCGTTCCTGACCGACGGCGAGGCGGTGACCGACGTCGTGGAGTCGGTGGACTACCTGACGGGGCTCGGCGTGAGCGGGATGACGCTGTGTCCGACGCGGGTATCGCCTAACACCGTGGCGTGGGAGCTGTGGCAGGCCGGGCAGTACACCCCGCCGAACCTGTGGACGGTGGTGGAGGCGATCCGCCGGGTCCATAGGCAGCTCGCGGTGCGGGTGGCGTGCGTGAATCTGAGGGGGTCGGATTTCGAGTCGGTGTTCCCCGACGCCTGCTCGGCGTGCGCTGATGGGGTGGTGGACGCGCTGATGCGGTTCGGGGAGACCGGCGAGGCGGGCGACCTGCCCGCCGACTGCTCCTGCCGGCCGTTGCTGGAGGTGACCGGTCTCGACCACGCGGCCATTGCCGCCCGCGCGGCGCAGCAGCTGAACGTGCTGGAGCAGGCGGGTGTCTGAGCGGACCATGGTGCCCGTGGCTGGCGGGTTACCCCCGCAGCACTCGGAGCGCGGCTTCGAGGCGGATCCGGTGGGCGTCCTGGATGAGGGGCACCGACGGCACGGGCCGGTGTTCCGGATGACGGTTGACGGAACCGACACCGTGCTGGTGGGTACATGGGCCGGGCTGGGCGAGCTGTTCGCGGCCGAGCGCGGCTGCCTGGAGGTGCTCAACACTCCGCTGGTGCACGACTTGTTCGGCCGGGCGCTGTTCAACCTTGCCGGGGACGGTCATAGCGAGGCCCGGCACCTGCTGCGTCCCGCGCTGTCCGGGCGGGCGCTGCCTGGCTACCTGTCGGCCCTGCTGGAGGTGACGGAACCGGTGGCGGCCCGGTGGGCCGACGAGGGCGCTGGGGATCTGTACGCGGCGGCGCGCGAGGCGACCGGCGCGATGAGCGCCCGCGTGCTGCTGGGCATCGCCCCCGGGGACCCGGACGCGGCGCTATTCACCACGGACTTCGAGCGGTTCGTCGCGGCAACCGGTGCCACGCCAGGGCTGCGGCGATTCGCGGCCGACCGGTACTGGGCGGGCCGCGTGGCGCGGCGGCGCTTGCATGCCCTTTTCGTCCGGCGGGCCGCCGAGGCCGCACAGGGCGGATGTCCGGGATCGGCGCTCGTCCGCCTGGTGGCCGCGTTCGAGGGCGCTCCGGGGGCGGTGGGGCCGCTGGAGGATCACCTGTTGGCCCTGCTGATCGCGGCGCGGGAGACGACGGCGAGCCTGGTCACCTGGTGCCTGGTGGAGCTGGCGGGCAACTCGGAGCACGCCGCGCTCGCGGCGTCGGAGGCCCGCTTGGTGTCGGCGCGGCCGGAGCTGCTGGTCGGGCGTGACCGGCTGCCGGTGCTGCGGGCGGTGCTCGCCGAGACACAGCGTCTGCACTCCCCGAACCTGTTGGCCATGCGGAAAGCGGTCTGCCCCGTGGTGCTGGGCGGCCACCGGATCCCGGCGGGCACGCGGGTGGCGTACTCCCCGTCGGCTGGACACTTCGACCCCGAGGTGTTCCCCCAGCCCCACTCCTTCCGGCCGGGGCGGTTCCTCGCTGGGCAGGCCCAGGGGGCGCGGCTGTGGGCGTTCGGCGGAGGCGCGCACGCCTGCCTGGGCCGGCCGCTCGCCGAGCTGATGGCCCTCACCGTCGTGGCGTCAGCCCTGGGCCGGGGTCTTCCGAGGCTGCCCGGCGGCCCGCCCGTCTGGATCCGTTACCGGCCCGCCAAGGCCCCCATCGACCCGCTGCCGTTCGTCCTCGACGACCAGGAGACCGCTTCGTGAAACAGACCCCACCCGCCGCGCTCGCCGTCCTATGGCAGGCCGCAGCCCACCACGAGGTCGACCGACACCGGCTGCACCTGGTGCCCAGTGAGAACGGGCTGTCGCTCGGGGCCCGCGTGCCGCACCTGATGGAGGCTGCGGTCCGGTACGCCTTCCCCGGGCCTGAGGGCGGAGGCGAGAACTGGGCGTGGCCGGGCCAGCAGGATCTGGTCGGCATCGAGCGGGCCGTAGCCGGGCGGCTCGGTGAGCAGCTGGGCGCCGAGTTCGTGAACCTCAAGCCGACCTCCGGGGTGTCGGCGTTGACGGTGGCGCTCTCCGCGCTGGCCGGCCCCGGGGCGACGGCGTTCAACCTGGCGGAGCGGGACGGCGGCCACGGCTCGACCCGCTTCATCGGCACTCGGCTGGGGCTGCGGATGAAGGACCTGCCGGTCGACCCGGCCACCTGCACACTCGATCTGGACGCCCTCGCCCGTCGGCTCGGCACCGGGCCCCGGCCGGAGCTGGTGTACCTGGACGCGTTCATGTGCCTGTTTCCCATGGACCTGCCGGGGCTGCGCGAGGTGGTCGGCCCCGAGGCAGTGATCCACTACGACGCCTCCCACACCCTGGGCCTGATCGCCGGCGGCGCCTGGCAGAACCCGCTCGCCGAGGGCGCGGACAGCCTCGGCGGCTCCACCCACAAAACGTACCCCGGCCCGCACAAGGGCCTGCTGGCCACCAATGACCCGGGGATCGCGGCTCGGCTGGACGAGCACGCCTCGCACTTCGTCTCCCACCACCATCCGGCCGACGTCGTCGCCCTGGCCGTGGCCGCCGCCGAGATGGACGAACGCGGCCCGGCGTACGCGGCGGCCACCATCATCAACGCCCGCCGCCTGGGCGCGGGCCTGGCCGAGCGCGGGTTCACGGTGTGCGGGGAGAAGGGCGGCTTCACCGACTGCCATCAGCTGTGGATCGACATCGCGCCGTTGATGGACGCCGAGGAAGCCTCCCGCCGGCTGCTTACGGCCGGGATCGTCGTCAACGCGATCCCGCTGCCACACATCACCGCCGACGCCGGGCTGCGCCTGGGTGTGCAGGAGATCACCTGGGCCGGGATGGGCACTGCCGGAATCGACGAGCTGGCCGAGATCGTCACCGCCGTGCTGCGCGACGGCCAGGACCCGGCCGCCGTTGCGGAGCGGGCCCAGGCTCTGGTGGAGGCGCACAGGCCAGACAGCGCCGACGAGCACGTCCTGCGCGTGGCCCTTGCCGCGATCGGGATCGGGGGTGGGGCGTGATCCCGGAGCAGGTCCCGGGCAAGGGCGTCTTCCTCGGGCCCGTGCACACCACTGGCACGTTCGAGATCCGCCCGGACTGCCGACACTTCGCCGGTGGGATGCCCTGCCGCCACTGGCGCCCTTGCCATGGCTGCCCGCACCATGACCCGGTCGAGTTCCGGGTGCTGATCGTGATGCTCGGCCTGCTGGGGGACATGCTCATCGCCTCCCCGCTGCCGAAGCGGATCCGCGACGAGCACCCCGGCGCGCATGTCACCTGGCTGGTGGACGAGGCAAACGCGCCGATCCCGCGGATGAACCCGTTCGTCGACGAGGTACTCGTCCACGACTGGCAGGCTGCCGCCCAGCTGCCCTCGCGCTACTTCGATGCCGTGTTCGCGTTCGAGCGGACCCCGTCGGCGGCGGCGCTGGTCGACCGGATCGACGCCGGGCACAAGGCCGGGCTTGCCTTCGGCGGCCCTCACCACGCCCTGTATTCGATGGGCGAGGCCGCAGTGCAGTTCTTCCGGCAGAACACCTGGAACGACTACCGCACCCTCACCAACCAGCAGACGTGGACCGAGCTGTACTTCGCCGTCGCGGGATACGAGTACGCCGGCGAGCCCTACGTCCTCCAGGTACCGGAGGCCGCCCGGCGGCGGGCGGCCGGGCTGCTCGGCGAGCGCACCGGGCCGCGGGTGTGCCTGAACCTCGGCGGGTCGCTGACCACGAAGCTGTGGCCAGCAAGGCACTGGGCCGAACTCGCCGACGCCCTGCTGGATCACGGGGCGCAGCTGGCCGTCCTCGGCGGACCAGCCGACCGGGAGGCATGCGAGGACCTGGTACGCCACCTGCGAACGCGCGGCGCCGACGAATCCCGGGTCGCGTACGCGCCGCTCAGCCTGGAGGAGGCCGCCGCGCTGCCGGGCCTCGTCGACGCGGTGGTGACCGGCGACTCCTACGGCTTCCACCTCGCCCTCGCACACGCCAAGCCGACCGTGCTGCTGCTCGGACCAAGCAATGGCGCCGAGGTCATCCCCAAGCACGTCGCGAACGTGACCGCGTTGCGCTCGACCCTGGGGTGCTCGCCATGCGCCCATCAGGTCGCGTGCGGCGGCGTTGGCGGCTGCATGGACGCCATCGACCCGCCGACCGTCCTCAAAGCCACCCTCGGCCACCTGAGAACTGTCTGAACCAGCCCCGCACCGCCCGGTGTTGAGCGACCACGAAAGGAGCACCACGTTGGGAATCGTGCTGGGGCTGGGCGGCCCGTACTACCACGACGCCTCCGCCTGCCTGGTCATCGACGGCCGGATCGTCGCCTTCGCCGAGGAGGAGCGATTCTCCCGCCGCAAGCACCACAAGGACTCCCGATCCTGCGCGGTGGCAGCGGCCTACTGCCTGTCCGAGGCAGGCATCACGTTGGCCGAGGTGGACGAGATCGCCATCGCCTTCAACCCCAACTGGCCCACTCCGAGCGAGACCTGCAGGGACGCCGAGCTGATCGCCGAACTACTCGACCCCTCCCTGTTCGGCCATCACCGGCCCAGCCAGGTCATCGTGATCGAACATCACCTCGCGCATGCCGCGTCCGCGTTCCATCCCTCCGGGTTCGAGGAGGCCGCCGTGCTGGTGGTCGACGGCTCCGGCGACGGCATCTCCGCGACCCTCGCCCACGGCACCGCCGACGGGCTGAAGCTCCTGCGCCAGTTCCCCTTCTCCCAGTCGCTGGGCTGGTTCTACGAGACCGTCGCCGAGCATCTTGGGCTCGGCGACTGGACCAGCTCTGGCAAGCTCATGGGCCTGGCGGGCTATGGCCGCGCAGACCGCTACGCCCTGGACTTTCTCACCCCCAGGCCCGGGGGCTATCACCTGGATTTGACCCGCTACGGGATCTGCCCCGACGAGCCGGTCGACGACCAGTACACCGACCTGCGGTACTACGGGCGCCTGAAGAAGGCGTACGCCGCCGCCTACACCGACCTCGGGATTCCACCTCACCGTCGCGACCGCACCTACGCCGGTGGCCGCGTCGTGCCCGGTACCGGCTACCTGCCGGAACACGCCGACCTCGCCGCCTCGGCCCAGCACCTGCTGGAGCAGTGCCTGGCCGAGCTGGCCCGCGAAGCCCTCACCCTCACCGGCACGTCCCGGCTGTGCGTGGCGGGCGGGGTGGGGCTGAACTGCTCCGCCAACGGCCGCCTCGCCCAACTTCGCGGGGTAGAGGAGCTGTTTGTCCAGCCGGCCGCCGGGGACGCCGGCTGTGCCATCGGCGCGGCGCTCGAGGTCGCGCAGCGCCGCGGCGATCTCGCCCTGCCGGGCCCGGCGATGACCACCGCCGCCCTCGGCCCCGCCTTCGCCCCGGGTGCCATCCGCACCGTCCTGGACGACTACGGCCTTGTCTTCCGCGACCACGGCGACGACCTGCCGACCTTGGTGGCCGGGCATTTGGCGCTCGGGCGCACCATCGCCTGGTTCCAGGGCCGCATGGAGGCCGGGCCCCGCGCGCTCGGACGACGCAGCATCCTCGCCGACGCGCACAACCCCCAGGCCCGCGACCACATCAACGACCACGTCAAGCACCGGGAGCCCTGGCGGCCCCTCGCCCCGGTCCTCCTCCAGGAGGCCGCGCGCGACCTGATCGGCACCAGCACGCCGCACCCGTTCATGATCGTCGCGCGGCAGGCCACCAACGCCGCACGGGAGCTGATCCCGGCCGCCGTGCACACCGATGGCACGCTGCGCCCGCAGACCGTAGTCCGCGATGACGCCGATCCGTACGCGCGGCTGCTGGCCTCGTTCGCCGAGCAGACCGGCCGGCCACCCGCGCTGCTGAACACCAGCTTCAACCACGAGGCCGAGCCGATCGTATGCACGCCCCGCGACGCGGTCGCCACCTTCGCCGCCAGCCCCCTGGACATGCTCGCGATCGGACCGTTCCTCGTCCGTAAGGAACGCCCCAGCTAACTGTCCGACACCATGCGCTCACAGCCGGTACGTTGAAGCCCGGCCTCTGGCCCTCATCCGCAGCAAGCGAAGGACCAACTCGCGATGACCAGCACGACCACCCCTGACCTGACCGTCGCCGAACGGCTGAGCGCCGAGCACGGCCGGGCGCTCACCATCGGGGCCGACTGCGACCTACCCGACGACCTCATCATCGAGATCGACACCGACGCGCACCTGACGATCGGCGACCGGGTCTCGATCCGCCGCGGCTCCACCATCCAGGTTCACCGCGGCGCCACCGTCGCCATCGGCAACGACGTCGCCATAGGAGAACACACCTTCATCTCGGCCATGACCGGTATCCGCCTCGGCGACGGCTGCGCCCTGTCGAACATGGTCGACCTGCACGACCACAACCACCGCGAGCGCTCCGCCGCGAACGTGCCCACCGGACAGCTCGTGCCGTGGGCGTCCGGCTTCGAGGCCGCCCCGATCATCATCGAGCCCGGCGCGACCCTCTCCAACAAAGTCACCGTCACCGCCGGGGTCCGCATCGGAGCCAACTCCCTGATCGGGGCGAACGCGGTTGTCTCCCACAGCATGGCCCCCGACACCGTCGCCGCAGGCGTCCCCGCCAGCGTCCGCCGACACTTCGACGGCGCTCCCGCATCGCGCGAGGACCGGCGCACCCTGACCATCGGGTTCTTCGGCACGTCGATCATGGAACATCTGGAAGCCTTCAACACGCAGATGACCACGCAGGCGAACCTGCCCGAGATCGGCGCCAAGGTCACCGTCGAGGGCTGGCACCAGCGCGGCTGGGTTCACCGTCTCGCTCTGTCGCTGCGCGCCGCCCATGCCCACGTCGCCTTCGACGTCCATAACCTGGGCGAGGGCGGCGCCACCAGCCGCGACATCGCCGCCATCGTGGAAACCGACCGGGCCACCACCGGCACCGACTACGACCTGACCTTCCTCGGCTGCGGCATCAACGACGTCTGGCGCCGCTTCCAGGGTCGGCTGTCCGAGGCCGTCGACCTCGACGAGTACACCCAGCACATCAACACGATGCTGGAGCAACTGACCGGCTACTCCCGTCAGGTCGTCGTCGTCAGCGAGACCCCGTTCGGGCCCGTCGAGGCCCCCGGCACCGTGACGGAGATGAACGCCGAACTCGCCCGCTACAACGAGGCAGCCCGAACAGCGGCTGCCGCGCACGGCACACTGTTCCTCGACGTGTGGACCCCGTTCACCGCGGTTGCCCGCCACGTGCCGACCGACGACGCCACGGGCGGGGTGTGGAGCGACGGTGTCCACCTCACCGAACTCGGTGACACCGTGCTGCTCCAGCAGACCGAGCGGCTCCTCGCTGAGCATCGCATCATCAACAAGCTCTTGGACTACCCGCTGTTGGAGCGCGATCAGGCCCTGACGGCGTACGGCCCGCTGTTCGCCCGCTGCCGGCCGAACGATTCCTGAGCCAGCGGGGTGCTGGCGCCAGCCAGCCAGCGCCAGCACCCGGCCGCCATCCTGACCTTCCCACCCCTGTCCTTCGAAGGAGCTGACTGTGACCCCGCCGGGCCGCGCGCACATACAGGCGCTCGCCGCCGCGTTACCCCTGCTCGATGTCGGCCGTCTCCAGGAATGGGGCCGGATCCTCGCCGACCGGCTGCCCGCAGGCCGACGGCTGCTGGTTGCCGGCAACGGCGGCAGCGCGGCCGAGGCCCAGCACCTGACCTCCGAGCTGGTGGGCCGCTTCCGCGCCGAGCGGGCTCCGTTGTCCGCCATCGCGCTGCATGCCGACTCTTCATCGGTGACCGCCATCGCCAACGACTATGGCCCGGACGAGGTGTTCGCCCGGCAGGTTCGCGCGCACGGTCGGCCCGGCGACGTCCTACTTCTGCTCTCCACCTCTGGCACCAGCCCCAACGTGCTCGCCGCCGCGAAGGCGGGCCGGGAACTCGATCTCACCGTCTGGACATTGACCGGCCCGGCACCGAACCCGCTCGCCGCCGCCGCCGACCGAGCCGTGTGCGTGGACACCGCCGAGGTCGCCACCGTTCAGGAATGCCACCTGGTGGCCGTGCACGTCCTGTGCGCCGCCGTCGATTCCCACCTCACCGAACCGGCCGCCTCCGGGGGCGGTGAGCTTGAGGGCGTGCGGCGCTTGGTGGTGGTCGGTGACGTGCTGCTGGACCGCGACATCACCGGCACGGCCGACAGGCTCTCCCCGGAGGCCCCGGTCCCAGTCATCGCGGACAGCCGCTCAACCGAACGGCCGGGCGGCGCCGGGCTGGCCGCTGTCCTGGCCACCCGAGAGCCGGGCTGGCACGTCACCCTCGTGTGCGGCCTCGGACAGGACGCGCCGGGGGCGCGGGTCCGCACACTTCTGGATGAGGCGGGCGTCGAGGTCATCGACCTCGCCACCAGCGGCACCACCCCCGTCAAAACCCGTGTCCGGGCCGCCGACCGCACCCTGCTCCGCTTCGACACCCCGGCCGACCCGCTCCAGCTCGGCCCGCTCCCCGACACTGTCCGCGCCCGGCTTGAGGAAGCCGCGGCTGTGGTGGTCTGTGACTACGGGCGCGGCATCACCTCCCACGACGAACTCCGCCAGGCCCTCACCAACGTTGCCACCGGCCGCCCCCTGCTGTGGGACCCACACCCCAAGGGCGCCGCACCAGTGCCGGGGACGGCACTCGCCGTCCCGAACACGGACGAAGCCCTCCTCCTCACCGGCGGCAACGAGCCCCATGACCTCGGCGGCGACACCGCGCGGGCCCTACGCCTGCTGACCGCTTGGCCGGTCAAGCAGGTCGCCATCACTAGAGGCCGCGACGGCGCGGTCCTGGTCGCCGACCCCGACGCCCACCCCCTTGTTCTCCCGGCTCGCCCAGCCACCGGGGACACCTGCGGGGCCGGCGACCAACTGGCGGTCACCACGGCCGTGATGCTCGGCACCGGACGGCTGCCCTCCCATGCCGTGGCCGCAGCCGTCGACGCCGCAACGGCCTATGTTCGAGCCGGCGGCCCCGCCGGTCTGACCACCCCGCCGTCTCACGGCTGGCCCGGTCCGCTGGAGCTGGCCGCGCGCGTACGGGCACGGGGCGGGAAGGTTGTGGGCGCTGGCGGCTGCTTCGACCTCCTGCACGCCGGACACCTCTCTCTCCTGGCCCAGGCCCGCCGCCTGGGCGACGTCCTGGTCGTGTGCGTCAACAGCGACACCTCCGTCCGACGACTCAAGGGCGAGGACCGGCCGGTCGTCGGCGAGCACGAGCGCGCCGCCCTACTGAGGGCCCTGGACTGCGTGGACGGCGTGCTCGTCTTCGGCGAGGACACCCCCGAGAAGCTGCTGGCCGAACTCCGCCCCGACATCTGGGTCAAGGGCGGCGACTACTCGGGCCGGCGGATCGCTGAAGCCGACCTCGTGGAGAGCTGGGGCGGCGAAGTCGTCACCGTTCCCTACCTGGACGGCCACTCCACCACCACCCGGATCAACCGGCTTGCCCAGCAGGCAGGCACCCGGTGATCCAAGAAGACGACGTGCTGGTCACAGGGGCAGCCGGGTTCATCGGCCGGCACACCGTGGCCGCCTTCCACCGCGCCGGTCACCAGGTCACCGCCATCGACCTGCGCCCCGCCCCCGGCCATCTCGCCAGCGCGGCCCGATGGCAGCGCGGCGACTTCGCCGACCCTGCTCTCCTCGCCGAAATCGCCGCCGGCCGGTATGGCACGGTCGTGCACCAGGCCGGCATCAGCGACACCCGCGCTCCGGCCGGTCCCGAGCTGGAGGAAACCAACACAGCGGGGCCCCTCCGCCTCGCCGACGCCTGTCGCGTTGGCGGCACCCGCCTGATCTACGCCTCCTCGCACTCTGTCTACGGCACCCTCTACCACCGCACCCCGATCACCGAGGACGCGGACACCGACACCGGCCGCTGCTCCGGCCCGCTCAACCCGTACGCGGCATCCAAGCTCGCCCTCGACCAGGAGATGCGCATCCGGTACGCCGCCGACCTGGAGTGGGTTGGGCTGCGCTACACCAACGTGGTCGGCCCCGACGAGACCGACAAAGGCCCGATGGCCTCGATCCTGTCCCAGCTCCTTCGCCAGGCCGCCTGCACCGGGCACATACGCATCTTCGACGACTCCCTGACCGCCGCCCGCGACTACATCCCGGTCGAGACAGTCACCGCCACCATCGTCCAACTCGCCACCGCAATGCCGCCGGTGCCGGCCGCTGTCTACAACCTCGGCGCTGGCTTCGCCGTGTCCTTCGCGGAGGTCGCGCAGTGGTGCGCCCGCCTGCATCGCGAGACGACCGGCCAGCCGCTACTCGCCGAGCTGGTACCGAACTTGGCCCCGGCCGCCTACCAGTACTTCACCTGTGCGGACATGACCACACTCGACAAGGCATTGCCCAGCCGGCCGACGCTCTCCCTGCGGGACACCGAGGTGCGGGTGGCCGAGCTGTTCCGGCTCTTCCGGTAGAAAGGCACGTGCGTGAAACGAGAGACTGGCGGACCGCCCGCGCGACGCCATGCAGTATTCCTCGACCGGGACGGCACACTTACCGAACCCCGCCACTACCCCTCTCATCCTGACGACCTCGTTCTCTCGCCCGGCATCGGACCACCACTGCGCGCTCTTCAGGACGACGGCGTCGCCCTGCTCGTCGTCACCAACCAGAGCGGCCTCGCGCGTGGGCTGTTCAATGAGGATGACCTGGCCGCGATGCACGAACACCTCGGCGAGCTCCTGGCCCACGAGAACGTCCGGCTGGACGGCATCTACGTCTGCCCCCACCACCCGGAGGGCTCAGTCGCCCATTTTCGTACGATCTGCGCATGTCGAAAGCCCGCCCCAGGGATGATTACCCAAGCCGCCCACGACCTTGACCTCGACCTGGCTCAGTCCTGGATGGTCGGCGACTCCGCCTGTGACATCGAGGCTGGCCGCCGAGCCGGAACCCGCACCGCGCTCGCAGCGGGGGCGCCGCAAGCCGGTGTCACACCACACTTGTACGGGGCGACGACAGCCGACGTGCTCGACCAGGTCTGGCACGCGAAGAATCGAGGACACTGTGAATGACTTGCTGTCCGGATGGGCGGAAGAGATTGCGGTCCGGGAGCTTGCCGTGAGCCTGCCGCAGAGATGGGCGCACTCCCAAGGGGTAGCGCGGCAAGCATCTCGTCTGGCTCCAGCCCTCGGCCGCGCCGCCGACCTGTTGGCCGCAGCCGCAGTGCTCCATGACGTCGGCTACGCGCCTCGGTTGGCCGCTACGGGCTTCCACCCGCTCGACGGCGCACGGTTCTTGCGCGACAGCCACGGAGCGGACGAGCACCTGACCAGGCTGGTGGCAAACCACTCGTTCGCCCTGTTGGAGGCCGAGGAGCGAGGGCTTCGAGGCGATCTAGAGCGGGAGTTCCCGGTGCCCGAGGACCGGGTGCTGGTGGACGCCCTGGTCTACTGCGACATGACGACGACCCCAACCGGTGAGCTGACGACCCCGGCCGCCCGTCTCGCCGAGATCCTCGGCCGATACGGCGACGACAGCATCGTGGGCCGGTTCATCCGGCTAGCTGAGCCTGAAATCCACGCCGCGGCCGCCCGTACCGAGGCCCTGCTCGCAGCTGTTGTGAAGGGCCTGGCTCAGCCCAGGTAGGGGTACTTGCCGCTGAGGTAGTCGCCGATCTGCTGGCGCATGCTCGGGTGGACGTCGTAGTCGTCCAGGTCGCGGGGATGGACCCAGCGCACTCCGTCGGCCTCGTCGTTGACGGTCGGCTCACCGCCGACGGGCCGACCGATGTAGGTGACCTCGAACTGCTGGCGGGCTTCGCCGTTGCTGCTGTAGACAACGATGTGCGCGGGGTTGGAGTAGACCCCGAGGAGGCCGGTGATCTCGGCGACGATGCCGGTCTCCTCGAGGCACTCGCGCACCGCGCAGTCGGCGGCCGACTCTCCGATGTCCTGCTTCCCGCCCGGCAGTGCCCACTGGCCGGTGTCGCGTCGGCGCTGAAGAAGGATAGCGCCGGCCGCGTCCTCGACCAGCAGGTTGCTCGCGGGTACCAGTGAGTTGGCCGCCGGGGCAGCCGGATCGCCGTAGTACTCAGTCCTCCCGGCCATACGACTGGGCCCCCTCTGCGTTGTCGGTCCACGGCCGTGCGCCGTTCCAGACCGCGTCGAAGCTCTGAGCGTAGCTGTCAAACCACCCTGGCTCGGGTGCTTTCTGAAGGTGCAGCAGGGGGTTCGCGCTCGCGGGCTGGCCCCAGATGTGGGGGTTGACCAGCAGGTCCGTGTCGTACCGGAACAGCGAGTTGTAAAGGGTGGTGTCGTGCAGCCGGATTTCGCAGCCCGGCGTTGCCAGCAACGGCCGGTAGTAGGTGAGGGAGGCGCGGACCTTCGCCGCGAGCGCATCTCCGATGCCTTCCTCGCGACCTCGGACCATCACGGCCTGGCCCCGCGGGTCGCCGAAGCAGAGCCGGATCTGAACTCCGTCCGCCGCGCGCTGGGCGAGCATCGTGGCGATTCGGGGGTTCGACTGGGCGAAGAACGTCCCCGAGAACACCAGGACGTCGATCTGCTTCACGGACTCCAGCAGGAGGGACAGCCACATCTCCCGAGGGACACTCGCACGATCGGGGTAGGTGGATACAAGACCGGGCCCGCGGGGCTCCGTGGCTTGGCCGGCCCTGGCCCGCGGCTCAGGCCACAGGAACGTCTCGTCCACCCGCAGGTGGTGCGCAACGTTCCAGCGGTGGCGCGCGTGTGGGACGCGTCCGCCTAACCAGCGGGTCACGGTTTTGGGGTCCACCTCGCAGACGGTGGCGAGCCCCTCAGGGGAGACGCCGCGCTGAGCGAGTACGGAGCGAAGTCGCTCGTTCACAGGCGATATCCAAGCGGAGGACGACTGGACTCGCAAGGACGTCCTGGGACGCACGGCAGCCGGCGGAGCGCTCCGGCAATGCCTACGCTTGCCGAATGCCCCTCATCATTCTGTGGGATATCGACCACACGCTCATCGACAACGCAGGCGTGAGCAAGGAGATCTACGCTGCTGCCTTCGAGGCGGTGGCGGGGTATCCACCCAGCAGTCCTGCTGTGACCGAGGGGCGCACCGATCGCCTGATCATGGGCGAGATGTTCCGCCGACACGGTCGGACGTCGCCCGGCTGGGACATCGTGGAGGCCACGCTGGAGGCCGCAGGGCGCGAGCGTCTGGATGAGATCCGACGTCGGGGTCACGTGCTGCCTGGCGCACGCGAGACGCTTTCGGCGGTGGCTGAGGAGAGCCAGTTCATCTCCTCCGTGCTGACCGGCAATATCGCGGCCAACGCCCGGACGAAGCTGGCAGCGTTCGGCCTCGATGGCCTGGTGGACTTGGCTGTCGGGGCGTACGGCGCGGACGACCCGGAGCGGAAGGAACTCGTGGCTGTAGCCCAGCGTCGCGTGAGTACGGCGTACGGCGTTTCCGCCGGAACTCCTGTGGTGCTGGTTGGTGACACTCCCCGGGACGTCGAGGCGGCGCTGAGCAACGGAGCCGAGATCGTCGCGGTCGCCACCGGAGCGCATACCGGCCAGGAGCTGCAGGACGCGGGGGCTGACGTCGTGCTGGCAAGCCTGACGGGTACGGAGTTCCTCCTAAACCACTTCAGGCGCCTCGCCAATGCGCGTGGCTGATAAGCCAGTTACTGGGACTATGAAACGATAGCTCTCGCTCTCCCGGTCCCCGTCGGCCGACTCAGGAAGGTGCTCGATGTCCTTGCAGCCGGACGACGACACCCGGCACGGCCTGACGGCAGCGCACGAGAAGGCCGCCGGATTCCTCGGCCTGGTGTGCACCGGACCGCCGGTCTTCGGCACCTCCGGAACCACTGTCGGCCGCCGGGCCGAGGACGTCTGGCTCCGGGTCTCCAGAAGCAGTCGCCGCAGGGCGCCGCGGCCGACCGGCCAGGGCGCTCTCGGCGCTGAACAGCTCGTCCCCGCATCCGTCCCGCGTCCCAGGCTCCACGACACCGTTGACTGGACGGAGGCCGCCTGGTTCTACCAGGCCGACGTCTTCGACCTGGTAGGTTCCGCGGTTTCCTCGACCCCGGACCTCCGCGATGACCCTGGCCTGGACGATGGCTGGTGGGGCTCGCTGCGGAACGCGCTGACCGGCATCGCAGAAGCACCGGGCACGAAGATCACTCTGCGCGAGGCGTGGGTCGAAGAGGTCTTCCCGAAGTACCTCGGCATCCCGGCTCCAACCGAGCTCGAGCGGACGACCGGGCACGGTGATCTCCAGTGGGCCAACCTGACCGCCCGGCCGCTCAAGATCCTCGACTGGGAACGCTGGGGCCTGGTGCCGGTCGGCTACGACCCTGCGGTCCTGTGGGTCAGCAGCCTCCTCGTGCCCGAGGTTGCGGACCGTATCCGCACGGAGTTTGTCGACATCCTCGACACCCCTGCCGGACGCGTGGGTCAGCTCATCGCAATTGCGGAGATGCTCCAGGCCGTTGACCGCGGGTACTACCCGGAACTCGCCCCTCTCCTCGCTGACCGGGCACGTGAGCTGACCGGTGTCACCCCACCGCAGGGCACCGACGCCGGCCTCCTCCGGTAGACCATGGACCTCCGGCAGGAGCCCGTCGATCACGTCCTGGACCAGATGGAGCAGCGCCTCGGCATGAGGTTGGACCGGCGCAGCGTGGTGCGGAAGCGCCGGACGGTCGGAGACGGCACCGACCGTGGCAGCTGGACCCGGGTCGAACGCCGCCCCTGGGCACGGGAACAGGGCTGGGGCGGATTCGAAGCCGCAGCGGCGTTGGCCAGCGTGGCGATGCCACGCTGGTACGGGTCGGCGGCATGGCAGGACCCGGACGACCGGGCGATCTGGCACGTGGACGAGACCTCGCTGTTGCCTGAGCTCCCGGTCGGGGCCGCAGTGGTGACCGTCGACCCGGAGCTGCCGGACGATTGGTGGCGCGCTGAACGCCTCGCTGGCAGTGCTGGCCGCTCAGCGAACGGCTCGGGCGGCGGCCCCGGACACCGAACGGATTACGCAGCAGCTGGTCGACGACACAATCAAGGCCGCCTTCCCCGGAGCGCACGAAACTCGGGTGAAGCACTGGTGTCCTGCTCACACCGACCTGAAATGGGCGAACGTCACCGGCCCTGGTGAGTTCTGCATGTTCGACTGGGAAGACTGGGGAATGGCGCCACGCGGACTCGACTCGGCGTCGCTGTACGTCGCCTCCCTCGCCCTACCGGCGCTCGCGGACCGGGTACGCAGGGAGCGCCAGGCAGACCTCGAGAGCAGCGACGGGATGGTGATACAGCTGTTCGTGCTGGCGAAGATCGTCGGACCACGCGCCGGTCCGAACGACCCGCGAATGGGGCCGGCGCACCGGGAGGCTGCGCGGCTGATCTTCGCTCTTCAAGGGGACTGAACGTCACCCTGCCTGCAAGGCGCCAACGTCAGCAAATAGGGAAAGAGTACGCATGGACCCCACCACGCTCCGTCCGGTCGGCCACGACGCCGAGGACATCGCGAGCGCGAAGGAGCGAGGCTGGAGCGATCTGGCACCCATCGACGACGCGTACCAGGCGGGCGAGATCACGGCCACCGAGTGGCACGCCGCCGTCTTGGGCGTCATCGAACCGGCCTACCTCAACGGCGACAACCCGCGGGCCCAGTCCGGCCACAGCGGCGACGAGACCCGCTGGCGAGAAGCCCGCAGCCTGCTCGTCGACCTGCTCCCGCCCCACGGTGGGACGTTCCTCGACATCGGATGTGCCAACGGCCACCTGATGGAGAGCCTGACCGACTGGGCGGCCGAAGCCGGGATCATCATCGAGCCCTACGGGGTAGAGATCTCCACTGCCCTTGCCGACCTCGCCCGAACCCGCTGCCCGAAGTGGGCGCGTCGAATCTGGACCGCCAACGCGATGGGCTGGAAGCCTCCACACCGCTTCGATGCCGTCCGCACCGGCGTGGACTACGTGCCACCGGACCTGCGTGGAGCGTACGTGACCCATCTGCTGGACTATGTCGTCGCCCCGGGCGGCCGATTGATCATCGGCGTCTACAACGAGGAACGAGACCAAGTCACAACGGCGGACCTGCTGCGGTCCTGCGGCTACACCCCGGCCGGTACCACCACAAGAGACCACCGTCACCCCAAGATCCAGTACAAGGGTCTATGGCTGGCCAACGCTTGAGTAAGCGCTTCTCTGCTGGCGCGTCACCAGCACCGCGGAGGAGCGCAGCCGCGAGGTCAGCAGCAGCGTTCTCAACCCACGGCCAGAGTCTTATGATTGTCCTGCTAATTAACCGATGTGAGTGATCGTCAGCACACGGCTGTACTCTGGGTCGCTGGTTGGTCAACTTCAATGACTGCGGTGCCGCGAGCACTTCCTGCCCGGGTTCGCCGCAGAACCAAGGACAGGTGCACCGTGACGACTTCAGAGGCCCCGGTGACGGTTTCGGACTTTTACTGCAACGAGGCATTGAACGGCCGTACGCCGGTGAAGGTGGTGGAGGAGACCGACACGGTGCTGGCGTTCGAGCACACCAGGCCGTCCTACCCGGTGCACATCGTGGTCGTCCCGAGGAAGCACATCCCGTCGCTGGCGGACCTCGGCGACGGCACCGAGGAAGATCTCGCCGACGTTCTCCGGGTGGTCCGGAAGGTCGTGGCGCGGGTGCGCGAGGAGTACGGCGCGGCGTGCGTCGTGACGAACGAGGGCGCGTACCAGGAGTCGAAGCACATGCACTGGCACGTGCTGTTCCGCGGCAACCTTCCGGAGGGCCTGGCCTAGGCCGCCCGCGGGTGGCTCAGCGGGCGTGACGGCCGCCGCGGGCGGGAGAGGGCAATCGTCCTGGTGGCGATGTTCCGCGCGGTGTGGCGGACGGCTTCGGGGTCGGGGTGACGTCGGGTGCCTCACAACGCGGGCAGCAGTTGCTCGCAGGCGCGAAGGAGGGGCTTCCCGTCGCCATCTCCTCGTCCGCGACGACAACGCAGGTGGCACGTCGTGCGTACGCCTTCGCGTTGTCGAGCTGGTCGCCGCCGCTTACGGAGGCTGGCAGCGGGACGAGGACGGCTGGCTTGGAGAGTGCCTCCGGCTCCGCGAGTGTGGTGGCGCCGGCGCGCCCGATGACGAGGTCGGCGAGCCAGAGGGCGTCGACCATGTCGGCGTCGAGGCACTCGGATGCGGGCAGCGACTGCATGGTCATGACCCCTCCATGACGTGGTCGGCGAGCAGGCCGCGCAGCGCGCGCGGGTGGTCGATAGGGCTGGCTGGCAGGCCGAGGCGGTCGGCCAGGTGTGCGGTGGTGGCGACTGCGACCTCGGCAGCCGGATGTACCTCGACCACGACGACCGCGACGTCCCCGACCCGATGGGCCGCCCCGCCGCTGAATTCGCCGCCTGCGCCCTGCTCATCGAAGCGGGAGCCGTACTCCACCTTCGCTGACCCGCACCGACCGGCCCCGGTGGCCGACCTCGAACGGGGTCGGCCACCGGGGCCGGTCCGGTTCAGGGGCTGGCGGCGTCGAGCACCACGTCGACCAGGCGCTGGGCCGCGTCCGGGCGGCCGTGCTCGCGGGAACGCGCCGCCATCGCCCCGCGCCGCGCCGGGTCGGCGAGCAGCGGGTCCAGCGCCTCCCGCAGGCCCTCCGCCGTGACGTCGCCGATCAACGCGACGGCCGCGCCGGCGTCCTGAAGGTGGACGGCATTGTGGGCCTGCTCGTTGCCCGCCGAGGTGGGCAGCGGGATGAACACTGCGGCCTTGCCGAGCGCGGTCAGCTCCGCGAGCGTCCCGGCGCCGCTACGGCTGACTACGACGTCCGCCAGCGCCAGCACGTCCGGCAGCTCCGCCCCCATGTAGCCGGTCAGCAGGTATCGAGCGGCCAGGTGCGACGGCAGCGCCTCAACCGGGCCGCGCAGTGCCGCCTCGTTGGCCGGGCCGCACTGGTGGACGACATTCGCGTGCTCCAGCAGCCACGGCAGGACCGCCGACACCAGGGTGTTGATCTGCACCGAGCCCTGCGCGCCGCCGGTGACGTACACCGTCGGCAGCGACCGGTCGAAGCCGTCCAGGCCCAGGGCGGTCACCGCCTTGTCGGCCTGCCCGGTGAGTACCGCCGGGCGCACCGGGTTCCCGGTCATCACTGCGGTGCGGCGCGCGGACTCCGGCAGCAGCGGCAGCGTCGACTCCGAGGACACCGCGACCCGGGTCGCCGCCCGGGCCAGCACCTTGTTCGCAAGCCCGAGTCGCACCGTCTGCTCGTGCACCACCAGCGGCACCCCGCACGAGCGCGCCGCCAGCCCGACCGGCACCGCCACGTACCCACCCGTCGCCAACACCACGTCCGGTCCGAACTCCGTGATCAGCGACCGGGCCTGCGCCGCGCCCAGCGGCACCCGGCCCATGTCCCGCACGTTCGCCGGGGAGATCATCTTCAACGGGTTCGAGGAGCGCCGGACCTTGCCGGTGGCGACCGGTGCGAACCGGATGCCCTCCGCCGGAGCGACTCGGGCCTCCAGCCCCTCAGCGGTGCCGATCCACAGCACCTCCACCGTTCGACCCTGTGCCGCGAGCCGGCCCTGCAACGTTTGCACTGCGGTCAGCGCCGGGTAGGTGTGCCCGCCCGTGCCGCCGCCAGTCACAACCAACCGCAGCGGTCCGCCCTGCTCGTTGAGCCCCATGCCCGTCTCCCATCGACCATCGCGTCGCACATGTTGACTGAGACCCCTCAGCCTACGGTGGAACGGACACTGTCCGTTGTGGCTCGGTTCCAAGGCGTACCACCCTGTCGGGCCCGAGAACCGCACCGACCTCACCGCCATCACCCGGAGCACGCTGCGTACGCCCGCCTCTATACCGCTGGCAGCAGATGCAGGAGGAGCGGGCTGCGCGCACTGTCGTTCTGTGTGATCAAGGTCGCTCGGCGTTGGCTTCACTTGCGGACGGTTCGCGGCTATGGTCCGTCGTCCCTCCGGTCGGGACAGTCCCGACCGAGGAACGAGGAGGTCCCCCTGCGCGTCCACCGCAGCCCGCACCCGTCCCGCTTCGTGATCATCCCGAACGCTCTGGCGCAGAACCGCGCGATCTCGTACACCGCGAAGGGTCTGTTCGTCGACCTGATCTCGCGGCCGGAGGAGTGGCGGGAGACCTGCCGGCAGATGGCGGACTCCAGCCCGCAGGGCCGGAAGTCGGTTGAGGACGCGCTCGACGAGCTTCGGGCGTGGGGGTACTACCGGGTGGATGTGGTACGGCTGCCGAACGGCCGACTCCGGTCCGAGGCCCATCTTTTCGACGTGCCGCAGCGGTCGATGCTGCCGGGTGCCGACATACCGGCGTCCGGTGAGCCGGAGTGCGGTGATCCTGACGCCCTTCTTGGAAAGTACCTGGTCAAAGAACCCTCCCTCCCTGTCGCCGAGGAGCCGCAGGCGGAGGAGCCGCGCGGATCGCGGGCCGAGGAGGAGCAGGGAGGGAGGGAGGACGAACTCGACTCCCGAACGACCGCCGACGGCGGGGAGGAGGCCGACGAGGACACCCGGGCGGCGGCTGTGGTCCTCCTGCGGGCGGTCCGACCCGAGCGCAGACTGCCGCTCGGCGAGGCCGAGGCGGCGGTGCTCGCTCCGCTGGTGCGGGCGTGGCTGGACCGAGGCGGCTCCGAGGAGGGGCTGCGCGAGGCGCTGCTGGCCGGTCTGCCCAGCGTGGTCTACTCGCCGGCCAAGGTGCTGCAGAGCCGCCTCGAGCGCAAGATGCCGCCACCGCAGCGCCTGAGCGCGACGCCGTCGCGACCCAGACGCTTTGCTGAGTGCGAGGAGTGCCGCGATCCGCTGCCGGAGCCGGGTCTGTGCCCGACGTGCTCGGGAACTCGCCGCCAGAGCGGTCCGGATGAGGCGCGGGCAAGGGTGACGGCCAGGGGGCGGGCCAAGGTCCGGGCTGCGATGGCCACCGGGGCGGGGGAGGCCGCGTAGGCCCTGTTGTCAGGCGCGGAGCAGACCGGTGACCCTTGCTGACCTGGGTGAATACTTGTGGCCCCGTGTGGGGCCGGTGCGACACGTGTGCGGGGGCGAGGAGATCCTCCCGCCCCCGCACGGCGCGAGCCTAGAGTGTCACCGGCAGGGCGACGAGGC
Organism: Kitasatospora sp. MBT63; assembly: GCF_000710465.2. Classification (GTDB taxonomy): domain Bacteria; phylum Actinomycetota; class Actinomycetes; order Streptomycetales; family Streptomycetaceae; genus Kitasatospora. The sequence goes on from NZ_JAIZ01000806.1 coordinate 124,241, forward strand.
CGCGGACCAGCCGGGACTGCCGCCAGACGAGCTGGTCGGTCGGGACCGCCAGCTGGAGGCCGGGAAACTGCTGCAGAAGGATCGTGAGGACGATCTCGACCTCCGCACTGGCCAGCGGTGCGCCGAGGCAGCGGTGGATTCCGTAGCCGAAGGCGAGGTGGCTGGCGGCGTTCGGGCGGTCGAGGTCGAGTCGGTCGGGGTCGGGGAACTTCGCCGGGTCGCGGTTGGCCGCGCCCGGGCAGACGAAGACCGGGCTGCCGGCGGGCACCGTGGTTCCGGCGAGGTCCACCTCGTCGGGAGCCCAGCGCCACGTTGCGATGCTGACCGGGGAGTCGTACCGGAGCAGCTCGTCGACGGCACCGGCGATGCAGTGCGGGCTCGTGCGCAGGTGATCCAGATCGGCGGGGTGATGGAGCAGCGCCAGCATGGCGTTGCCGATCGCCGCGGTGGTGGTCTCGTGGCCGGCGACCAGGAGCAGCACGGCGAGCGAGAGCAGCTCGTCCTCGCTCAGCCGGTCCTCGTCCTGGTCGTGGACCGCGATCAGGACGGAGAGCAGCGAGCGGTCCGGGTGGGCGCGCTTGGTGGTGATCAGCTCGGCCATGTAGCCGGCCAGGGCGTGGGAGGCCGCGTCGATACGGGAGTGGTCGCCGGTGGCGAAGAGGTCGGTCGACCAGGAGCGGATCAACGACCGGTCGACCGTCGGCACACCGAGGAGCTGGCAGATGACGGTGACCGGCAGCGGGCCGGCCAGGTCCTCGACGAGGTCGACCTCGGTGCCGGGCTCCCACATCCCGATCAGCTGCTCGGCCAAGGCGCGGATGTAGGGGCGGAGTCCGTCGATCTGGGCTGGGGTGAACGCCTTGGTCACCAGCCGCCGCAGCCGGGTGTGCTCGGGTGGGTCGACGGTGAGCATGGTGCGGGCGACGGCCGGGTGGAGTGAGCGGCCGGAGGGCTTGTCCGCGAAGTAGGCGCCGGCGTCCTTGGACAGCGGAGCGGTGAACGCCTGCCGGGCCTCGTCGTAGCCGGTGACGACGGCCATGGTGGAGGCGCCGCCGTCCAGCGACGCCTGCAGGACCGGGGACTTCGTCCGCAGAGCGGTGTAGGTGGGATAGCGGTCGGCGTAGAACGCCGGGTCGGTGAAGGGCGAGGAGGCCATGTCGATTCCTATGCCGCAGTCGCAGTGGGTGCTGCTTGCCGCTGGACGGCTACAGCGGTGCGGACGATGTCGTTGGTCGCGTACTGCTGGGAGACCGAGCGTAGCCAGAGGGCCTCGGCGCGGAGGTCTCCCGCGCGGGCGGACTCGCCGGTGGCCTGGGGAGCGGGGTCGTCCTGGTCCCGGGCACCGGTGCGGGCCGCCTCGATCGCTGCGGCGACGACGGCCGCTTCGACGATGGCGGCGCCGGTCGCGGTGCCGGCCTGCCCTCGGCGTTCGACGGCCTCCGTGGCCATGCGCTGGATGGCGCGGGAGCGATGGTTGTCCAGGTCGAGGATGCCGTCGCAGACCTCCACCACCCTGCGGTGCAGAACGACGTCCGGGTCGGTCTCGATGACGACGGCACGCAGGACGACCTGCGGGCGAACCGCGGTCACGTCCGTCCACAGCGGCAGGAGGTCCTGGGCGGTCTTTCGCTCCCACCGACGGCGCAGCAGTTTGGCGGCCGGCCACAGCAGGGCCGGGACCGTGAGGCCGGCGGTGATCAGCAGCACGCCCAGCAGCGGCGCGGTGAAGCTGAAACTGCAGCGGAACGGCGTGACGAGCGTCGTGCAGCGAGGGCCGCCGGGGAACAGCTCGACCCCGGCGATGGACGCGCCGGCGTTGACGACCTTGTAGGCCAGGTAGAGCAGGACGAAGAAGCAGCCGATCGCCGCTCCGCGAAGCCCTGCACGGTGGACCCGCCAGGGCGACTGGCTGCTGCGACGCCAGGTCTGGGCGAGGCAGTCGTAGGTGGCGTGCCCCGTCACCAGCACGTAGGCGAGGGTGTAGACGTGGAGAAGGATGGGGGCCTGGCCCCAGTGGGTGTTCGTGAACTCGCTGCTCCAACGGCGGTCTGCGGGGACCGCGAAGAAGGCGACAGTCATCACGGTGACCGCCGCACCGAGGAAGGCAAGTCGGGGCCGGAGCCTTCTGCGGGCCTCGGCCTGCTCGTGGTTGAGGAACATGAGCCACGAGACGACGCTGACGCTCGCGACGAGCATCAATACGTTGCTGACCAGCTTCGCGAGGTCGCGGGTGACGTCGTCCGCAGCGTCCTGCACGCCGGGGTGGAAGCCCACGATGGCGACGGCCCAGGCCAGCAGCATCGTGATCGTGCTGCCGGAATGAGCCGGCCGTGCCTGGCCGTCTCGGCGCGGGCGAATCCAGAACAGGGCGGCTGCCACAAGGAGGGCGGGGAGCCCGAGCGTAATGAGGCGGATCATGGCTGGCGGCTCTTTCGGGGTCAGGTCAGGTGAACATCGCGTTCCACCGCTCGTCTGCGGCGGTGGGACGCTTCGCGGGCATCACGGTGGCGCGGTACATCCGCTGGACGATGAGGCTGGCCATCAGCTCGGCCTCCTGCTCGTCCTGCTCCTCGTAGGACGTGCGGGCAGAAATGCCGAGAACCGACCAGTCGATCATGTCGGCCAATTCGTCATCCGAGGGGATATCGGAATAACGGATCGAGCCCTTGTGCCCGCAGAGGATATGGGCCAGCTCGTGGCAGACGATCTGGCTTCGGTGAAGCGGTGACGTGTTTATCTCGAAGGAGATGACCTCGCGGTCCGAATACCTCTCACGGAGGCCGCAGGCGAAATTCCCCTTCATGTCACGCGCTTCGACGTAGATCGGGCGGCCGATCAGCGTGGAGACCGCCTGGACCAGCTCCTCCTCGCTGAAGCGATGAGGCAGGAGCGGGAGAAGGTCGCCGAGGCGGTCCTCGCAGGCCGCATGCACAATCCCCTCCTGGAATGATCTTGGGTGAGTCCGTGCTCATGGCGACGGCCTGCACCGTGGTCGTGACAGAGGCGATCGTATGCATATCCATGAAGATCGTTCTCGTTAATGATCTCCACGCGACAGAGGGGGGCCGGGAGGGCCTCTGCGACTTTGTTTCAGGTCGTGACAGAAAGTGCCGGTGTGCATGATGCAACCACCTGGGATGCGCGAGACCATGGGGCGGGATTGGGTGACGGGGCGTTAGTTCATCACCGAAAGTGAGTCAACATGCCCACGTCAAAATGGCCTCGTGATCTGCGTCTCAGTCTCGTATCCACCCCCATTTCGTCCGCGCCCCGGGACGGCGTGCCCCGAAAGCCGAAATGCGCACAGACTCGCCGGGCGAGTCTATGCGCATAGATGAGGTTGAAAAATAAAGGACCCGGCGGGCCCGGACGCTCAGGGCGTGCCGGGCTCCTCGGGGTCCAGCCCCTGGGACTTGCGCGCGACGGTGATCATGTCGGCGACGAGCTTGCGGTTCTCCGGGGTCAGGTCCTTGCTGCGCAGGGCGATCGACTCGATGCCGGCATCCCGCATGGCGTTGTGGAGGTCGCGGTCGACCAGCACCTCGTCGAGGGGCTTGTCGGTCACCCAGATGTCCGGCGGCACGTCGAAGAACCTCGCGACCATGACCAGGGTGTTGATCTTGGGGTTGTCGTTGGAGCCGGACTTCATCTGCTTGAGGGTGCTCTCGCTGACGCCCGTGCCCTTGGCGACCTCGGGGATCGAGTAGGGCCCCCGCTCCCGGGGGTGGCGGTGCTCCAGCAGGTAGTTGAAGATGCCGGCGATCCGCGTCGCACCCTCTCTCGCGGCCTCGTTCATCGGCGCTCCCTCGTGTCAGATCGTCCCACGCGGACACTTTAGTGCCCGATGGTGCTCAAGTGCACATCTCGATCGACAGTTAGCTGTCCCCCTGGCCGGTATTTTGGTGTACGTTGATCGCACCCGGTGGACAGTTAACTGTCGATTGCCTGGTCAGGGGGTGTTTCGCTTCGCCCTGGACGAGGTGGGCGGCAGGGGGAACCGGCAGCAGATTGCTGCCGGGACCGAGTCCGCGGGCCGTCCTCGGCGGGCGTCCGGAGATTGCAGCTCCTTGATGCCACCCGCCGAGGGCGCGGATCACGTCCGAAGCAGCTCGGCCAGCCTGTTCCACCACGCGGCCGGTCTGCTCCACCGCCCAGGAGTCTCCCATGCCCATCCTTGCGGGTACAGCCGGGTCGCCGTCGCGACCGGCCGCCACCGAGATCGCCACCGCCCCGGCCGCCTTCGTTGAGATCCTCGCCGGCCTCCTCGAGCCGCGCGCCGCCGTCGTGCGGCTGGACGCCGGTACCGGCGGCTTCCCCCGCACCGCCAGCGCGTTCGACGCCGAGGGCCAAGCGGTTCCGCAGCCCCTCGCCTACCGGCAGGCCGCAGCCCGGTGGATCGTCCAGTGCTTCCCCGGCCTGGATCCCGACCACGCCCACGAGCTCGACCTCGTCACCGGCCGCCTGACGGCAGTGGCCGTCACCGACACGGCCGCCGTGGCCGCCTGACCGGGAAGTCCCCCCGACACAGCCCGACCGTCTCCGACCCGCAGGCCCACCGCCGCCGCGACGTCGGCTGATCAACCCTGCTCCGGCCCGCGCCGTGAGAGCCCCCGGCTGCCCCTCCCGAGCGAGACAGCCCCTGCCGGTGACGCCGCAGGAGAGCCTCCACCGCGCACAGCCGCCCGCACTCGCCGCCGCGCCCCGGCCGTCCCGGGCGCTGGCCGCCATGCCCAGCGAGGACTTCCGTGCCCAGCATCCCCCTGCCCGACCGCGCCGCCGAGGCGCACAGCACGGAGAGGACGACGAGCGCCTCCGGCCTGCTCGTTCCCGATTCTTCCCAGTGGATATCGACCACCACCGGCCGCATCGCGCCGGACACTTACACCTGGCTGCAGGCCGTCCACTGGGCGTCCGACACCCAGGCGCACGCCCCGGCCCGCGCCCACGGCCCGCGGTTCGGCCCCACCACGCTCCGGATCGCCCAGCTCCTCGCTCAGCTCACCCCGTGCAGACCCGGCGTCGGCTACCTCGTGCGGATGCTGAAGGTCTCCGAGCGCACCGTGCAGTACCACCTGTCGATCCTCCGGGAGTCCGGCCTGCTCAGCTACACCACCAAGGGCAGCCGCGTGCGTCAGGTGGGTGGCCGGGCCAGCGAGTTCGTCCGCACCATCCCGCAGCGGTTCGACGAGGCCATCGGCCTGCGGACCGCCGAGTCCGAGACCTTCATCCGCAAGGTCGTCGGCGTCGCCTCGGACGAAGGCCGCCACGCCCTCGCGCAGCTGGGCAAGAAGGCCCGCCGAACGGTTCGCCGAACCAAGCGGCGCAGCCCCGGAAAGGCCGGCAACCGCTCCTCGTCAACCTCCCCTCGTTGCACCCCAATGGGGGTCGGTGCTGTCACGTCTTCTCCTGCAGCACCTACCAACAATCCCTCTGAGAACGACATCGCGAACGGGAACGACCAGCAGCACCAGGGGGAACGGAAGGGCCGTCGGCGGCTGAACCAGGTTGGTCGCCGCCACCAGCTCGGACTCGAACTCGTCCGCCAGGTCTCCTGGCTCAGCGGCAGCCCGGTGCCGCGGGTCGCCTGGGCCGTGCGCCACCTCGCCGACGCCGGGTGGACCGCCCACCAGGTCATCGCCGTACTCGCTCAGCGGACCCCGGCTACCCGGATCCACCGCCCGGTCGGATTCCTCACCGCCCGCCTGGCCGGAGCCGAGCTGCTGTACGACACCGAGGCCAAGCGCGAGGCGATCGTCGCCTGGTGGCGCGACTCGCCGCAGGCGGCTCGGGATCGGCACGCCGAGTGGGCCGGCACCTGGCAGGCGCCGCGCAGCTCCGCGGTCCAGAGCCTCTTCCGGAACGCCTGGGCGAGAGCACGGGAGACCGGCCGCCCGTCGCTGGCCGTCCTCGACGAGCAGCCCACCAGCGAGGAACACCGCGAAGCCCGCACCACGGCGTGGCGCCAGTACCTCAGCGGCAGACCCGCCCTGGTCACCTCCGCCCTGGCCATCGCCGGCCGGGAGCAGGCGGAGCAGATCTACGGGCCCGACCTCGTCTCGCGTGTCCTCCGCCTCCGCGCCACCTCCAGCCACCTCCGAACAGGAGCAGCACGATGAACGACCACCAGCCCGCTACCGGGATCGACCTCGCCCGGCTCGCCCTCCGGCGAGCCCGCGCCGACGCCGCCAAGCGCCCCGACGGCATGGTGAAGACCCGGACCGCCGGGTCGACGGCCGGGCCCCGGCGCGGCCGGGTCGACCCGGTGGGCCTCGGCGCGGCCCTGTCCGACCTCATGGTCCAGCACGCCTGGCAGGAGCCGCTGGCCGGCGGCGGGCTGCTCGACCTGTGGCCGGCCGCCGTCGGCGAACTCGCCGACCACGTCACCGCAGTGAGCTTCGACCACCAGACGGGCCGCCTTGACGTCCGCGCCGAGTCCCCGGCGTACGCGACGCACGTCCGCACCCTCGCCCCTGCGCTCGTCGCAACGCTCAACCAGGCCAACGGAGAAACGATCCTGCGCAGCATCCGAGTGCTGGGCACCCACCGGGCCCACGCCGCAGCGGAAACCCGACCGACCGCCCGCAACGCAGCCCCCGCGCCGGAACCCAAGATCAAGACCCGGGAGGACGCCTCGCCCGGCTACCTGCGGGCCCTGGCCCAGCTCCAGGCCAGCCGCCCGAGCGCACCCGCGGACTCCAGGACGAGCCCGGCGGTCGACCGGCGGATCAGAACGCTGGCCAGAGAGATGGCGCCCCGTCTCTCCGGCACCCGCCCGCGCTAGCCACCGACAGGCCGGCGCGACCGCCCCCGGTCGCGCCGACCCGCCCCCGAACCTCCGCGCCCCGCCCGCGGACCCACCCGGAGACCCAACCCCGTGTCCACCATCACCTCGATCGCCACCCGCCGCGACCACACCTGGGTGCAGCGCGCCGCCTGCGCCGGCACCAACACCCCTGACCGCTTTTACCCCCTGCCCGACCAGGCCGAGGAGACCCGGGCCGCCAAGGCCCTGTGCGGCAACTGCCCCGTCAGCGACGAGTGCCTCACCGAAGCACTGGAGACCAACGACCGCTACGGGATCCGCGGCGGCCTCGTCGAGAGCGAGCGGATCGTGCTGCACCGCCTCAGCACCGTCGGCCGCTGGGAGGAGGACCGCGTCGTCGCAGCTCTCAACGGCCGCCCGGTCCACCTCTCCCGGCAGGAGAAGCACAGCGTCTGCGTGGTCGCCGCCATCCTCGACCTCGACCTGCGGATCTGGGCCCCAGTGCTCGGCATCGGCCGCAAGCGCGCCTTGACCCGAGTACGCGAGGCCCGCGCCCAGTTCGACGCACAGCCTTTCCTGCTCCGGCGCGAGCAGCGCATCGCCGGCGCGTTCAGCCCGGAGGCTACGGCGGTGGCGGCGTGAGTGAGACCAGCGAGCCGAGTCGGATGTCCCGATGGGACAAGGCCGCGATCGGCGTGATGGGCGCGGTCGGCGGAACCCTGAGCTACGACGCACTGCAGCAGATGGCCGTCGCCATGCACGTCCGACCCGAACTGAGCTACCTCTTCCCGGTCGCGATCGACGGGTTCATCGCGTACGGCGTGCGGGCGCTGGTTGTGCTGAAGGAAGCGCCGCTGCGGGCCCGCGCCTACACCTGGTCGGTGTTCGGCGGAGCCACAGCCACCAGCGTCTGGGCCAACTGGACCCACGCCGTCCGTCTGAACGAGACGACGACCGGCCAGGGATTCCACCTGAACAACACCGCGGTCGGCGCGCTCAGCACCATCGCCCCGCTGGTCCTCGGCGGCGCCACCCACCTGTACATCGTCATGTCGCGGCATACCTCCTCCGCCGCGCAGGCCAACGAGACGGCTGACGCGGAGACCGAGAAGAACGGGGCAGCTCGAACCGACCAGAGTGACCCTGACGAGCCGACCACGGTCCGGTCCTGGTGGCGAAACCGCTTCCGCCGTACCCGCCCCGAAGTTCAGGAACTCGATCACGCTCCGGCCATCGCCGAACAACCGCACCTTCGGCTGATCAGCAGTCCGTCCGGTCCGGTACCCGCGTCCGGTCCGTCCGGTCCGGTCGCCGGTCCGGTGCTGGGGTCGGGTTCGTCCGGTCCGGTCGCCGGTCCGGTGCTGGGGTCGGGTCCGTCCGGTCCGGTCGCCGGTCCGGTGCTGGGGTCGGGTCCGTCCGGTCCGGTACCCGCGTCCGGTCCGTCCGGTCCGTCCGGTCCGTCCGGTCCGTCCGGTCCGGCACCCGGTCCGGCACCCGGTCCGGTACCCGTGCCCGGCTCGTCCGGTCCGGTCGCCGGTCCGGTGCTGGGGTCGGGTCCGTCCGGTCCGGTGCTGCTGTCTGGTCCGGTGCCCGTGTCGGGCTCGTCCGGTCCGCTACCGGCAACCGGACGGGCGCGGGTGAAGCTCGAGGTGCTGGTCCCTGTCGCCAGGCAGGCCGCCGCGCGGGCCGGCCGCACCAACCGGGAGGTCGTGGCCGCCGGGCTCCGCGAGCAGGGCTACTCCATCAGCAACGAGCGGATGGGCAAGTTGCTGCAGATGATCGAGGACACCGACGCCAAGCCTCCGCCGACTCCCCCAACCGGCACCACACGCCCATCGCACTCCGTCGCACAGCGACCCCACCCCACGCCCAACTCGCTTCCGAGGAAACGCCCATGACCCGCACCACCACGCCGAAGACCACGCCCGATGCCCTGATGAGCCTCCTCCTGGAGCAGCGTCTCGTCCGCACCGCCACCGCCGCCAGCGACGGAAGCTGGCTCGTCCGCCGGACCACCCACGGGCCCAAGGTCGTCCTGGAGGGCCCCGTCGAGGTCATGGACTACGGGCTCGGAGTGCTTCTCGATGCCAAGCTCGACCTGGAGGACATCGCCGCCTGATCTGGCCAAAGTGCTTGCCCAGTAGCGCAGTTCGGTGCCTGACCGCTTGGCCCCTACGGCGCAGCAAGCTATCGCGAAAGCCGGGCTTACGCCCGGTTTTCGCACTTGCCCTCGCCCCCAGGAGGGGCGAGGGAGACCGAGGACGAGTCGAGCGCCCCCGCTCGACTCGTCCTCGGTCTCCCGGCACCAGGGGGTGCCGGGAAGGAGAAGGAGGAGGAGACGATCGAACTGCTGAACGATGCCACCGAGCCGACCGCTGAGCCGACCACCGACGCGCCGCCCGCGCGCCGCCCGCGCCGTCGCCACCGCGACCCCCAGAGCCGCACGTGCAAGCTGACCGTGCGTCTGAACATTGAAGAGAAAACCGAGATCGACACCGCCGCCGCTGCCCGCGCCGTCACCGTCGGTCGCTTCCTCGCGACCAGCGCCATCAGCGCCGCCCGCGGAACACCCGCTGACCGCGACCCCCAAGACCGCCTCGACCGCGCCGTCGACGAGCTTGCCGCCTCCCGCGCGCAGCTCGCCCGCGTCGGCAACAACCTCAACCAGATGGTCTTCGGCCTCAACGCCGCCGGCTACGTCCAGCCGACAGAGCTGGCCCCGACCCTCGGAGCCGTCCGCGCCGCGGTCGCTGCGGTAGACGACGCCGCCGCCCAGCTGGTCGCCGGTGGACCAATTGGTCCCTGATATCAGCCGCGGCAGCAAGACGTACGGCCTGTTGGCCTACCTCTACGGCCCCGGCAAGCACGACGAACACTTCGACCCACACCTGGTGGCGAGCTGGGACGGCTTCGCGCCCGACCCCGGCCGCGACCCCGCAGCGAACCTGAAGCAGCTGGAGCAGGTCCTGGACCTGCGGGTCAACCAGCTCGGACCGAGGCGACCGAAGAAGCACGTCTGGCACTGCCCCGTCAGCGCCGACCCCGACGACCGGCTGCTCACCGACGAGGAGTGGGCCGAGGTTGCCCGCCGCGTCGTCGCCGCCGCCGGCATCGCCGAGCCCGGCGACCCGGACGGATGCCGCTGGATCGCGGTCCGCCACGACCCGCGCCACATCCACATCATGGCCACCGTCGTACGCGGCGACGGGCGCCAAGCCCGCCTCAACGGTGACGCCCAGCGCGCCCAGGACGAGTGCCGGCAGATCGAGAAGGACCTCGGCCTCAAGCAGCTCAATCCCGGTGACAAGACCGCCGCCAAGCGCCCGACCAGCGCGGAAACCCACAAAGCCGAGCGGCTCGGACGACCGGAACCCGTCCGCCTCCAGCTGCGGGACCAGGTGCGCCGCGCCGTCGCGGGCTGCGCGAGCGAAGCCGAGTTCTTCGACCGCCTCGCCGCCGCTGGCCTGCTGGTGCAGCGGCGCATCGGACCCTCCGGAGACACCCTTGGGTACTCGGTCGCTGACCCGGACGACCGCAACGGCAAGGGCGACCCGGTCTACTTCCCCGGCTCGAAGCTGGCCCCCGACCTCTCCCTCCCGCGCATCCGCAAGCGGCTGAGCGGCGGCGTCCGGGCCGCCGGGGCGAGCACCGCCGAGCCGGGCGACCCGGCCACCGGCACGGCCCGTGTGCCCGGCTCCAAGGCCGCCCGCGCCCGCCGGGACGCCGCAGCCGCGGTCGACGACGCCACCCGGACCATAGAGGAAGGGAGCGAAGAGGACGCAGCAGGGCAGCTGGTCGGCGCGATCGAGATCATTGACGTGCTGGCTGTCCGCGCTCCGGCCGACACCAGGGCCCAACTTCTATCTGCAGCGCGGGCGTTCGAGCGGGCATCACGCTCCCATGTGCGCGCCGAGCGGGCCGACAACCGGGCGGTGCGAGCAGCTGCCCGCGAGATGCTCAGCAGCGGCTACGCCGGGAACAGGTCCGAGGACGGCGGTGTGACCGCGATGCTGCTGTCGGCGCTGATCCTGCTGGCCATCGCCTCAGCCCGGTGGCACTCCGCGCGCTCGCACGCCCAGCAGGCCGCCGCCGCCAGCGCCGCTGCCGAGCAGCTGCGGGCGGCGTACGCCACGGTGGCAGCCCGCCCGATGGCGGCCATGGCCGCGCGAGGTCGCTCCCTTCCGCAGTCGGTCCGCGAGCGCCAGTACGCGGTGATCCGGGCGCAGTTGCCCGAAGCCGTGGCCGGCGAGCACGGCGGGAGCGACTGGGACGCGCTCGCGGCCACCCTCGCGGAGGCGGAGGCAGCTGGCCACGACCCGGCCGCGCTCCTGGGGAAGGCCAGGAACCGTCGCGAACTCGACACCGCCGACTCTGTCGCCGCGGTCATGGTATGGCGGGTGCGTCGGATCGCTGAGCTGTCGGCCCTGCCCTCAGTTGAGCCCTCGAGGTTCGGGCACCGCACAAGGAACCAAGGGGCGGTCACCCCGACGCCTTCACCACGCCGCCGGCCATCACGCTGACCGAGCGGAGATACGGCTGGCATCGGCCCGCTCCCGTGGTCGCGCTCTGAGAAAGCAGCACCGAGGACGCCACTCGCGGGTGGCGTCTCCGGTGTTCCCCGATGTGCCAGAGCGCCGTAGTCGTCACCGAGTGGGCTGACCGACCTGGGAGACCTGTTGCACGCGAAGGTGCTCGCCCAAGCCGCCGGCATCGCCTGATCACAGACTCCGCAGCGCCCTCTCACACTCGCGGCAGCGCTTCTCCTCCAGCTCCGCCGGGTACCACGGCTCTCCCGGCCGGGAAGGGCTGTAGTGAGAGTGCTCCATGGCCTCGGCGTTCCGGCCGCACAGTGTCCGCGGCAGCGGGTCCTCCGGAACATCGGGGTCCGATCCTGCGGCGTGAACCGCGAGGACGACGGGCTCGACACCGTCCGGCCCAATCTCCGCGTCGGGTTCAAGCTCGAAGAGAACGATCAGCGCCACGCACCAACCCTGCGGCACCCAGCCACCCGCCGCATCCCGGGGATCGTCCGATTGCGCAGCCAGCGGGAGACTGAACGAAGGAGGTACGTGCGATGACCAACGAAGAGGAGAGCGAGTCACAGGAGCCGCTCATCATCTCTGCCGAGGACGAGATGACGGTCAACACCTCGATGCTCGCCATCAAGAAGACCGCCGCGGGGGATGTCACGGGCCTGCGGACGGGTCGGAGCGTCGACGGTCGGGAGGCCGGAGCCGACGTGACCGATGACGGTCGGGTCGTCGCCCACACCGCCGGCCCGACACCCCAGAAGGATGACCGGGAGCGGAGATGCGGGCAGATTCTGGTGAACCACCTGAACGCTCAGGGCTCCCGGTGGGGCGTGCCCCAGTTGGCCCCCGGCGGAAGGCACGAGCAGGGCGTGGACTGCATCGCCGTCGACACTGAGGACGACACGATCAAGCTGCTGATCCAGGTCACGATGGTCGACCGCACCGACACTTGGAAGCAGCTCAGTCAGACCAAGGCCGCCGCCCACCCGGAGACAACAGTCGATGAGATCGTCGAGTCGGTGAGGACAGCGATCGAGGACAAGCGGTACCACCCAAAGAAGGGCATCCACCTCGCGCTCGACGCCACCGATAGCATCAGCTCTGCCCTGCCGCCGGTCACGGACGCCTTCCGGACCGCGTACGGCGAGTGGACGGCCGGCCTCGGATACGAAGGTGTCTACCTGGTCGGCCCGGAGAACCTAGTCGCCCGCCTGGACAGGCCCGGCGCTGGACGCGGCTGACGTCGACCGCATCCGTCCGGGCCCACCCGACCATCAGACCGGTCCAGACCAAAGACATCGCGTTGCTACCCCTCCCAGGGGCGATGGGCCCGGCTCCGACGGTCGCACCCGGACCGGCACTGACTAGTTCCTACCCCTCCGAGGGGCGATGAGACCAAGGCGAAGGCGTTCTGGGAGGCGCACAGTTGGTAGTTGCTACCCCTCCGAGGGGCGATTAGGCGCCTACGTCATCAGCCCGGTCTACATCGCCAGCCCGTTGTTACCCCTCCAGAGGGGCGATGAGACGTGGAGTGAGCGAGCCGGTACGGTCGCTGCCTACCGATTGCTACCCCTCCCAGGGACACGACGAGCCCCTCGGGGCTGGCGACGTGGTTGCAGGCCGACATGATGTTGCTACGCCTCCCAGGGGGATGAGCCCGTCCCGGAGTTTCAGGAGAGCGCGGACCGTTTCTAGTTGCTACCCCTTCGAAGGGGCAATGAGCCTTGGCCGTGGCGAAACGTGAGATGTGCACCAACGAGTTGTTACCCCTTCGTAGGCGATGAGACCCGGCAGTGTTCGGTGTCCTTCGGGAAACCTGGTTTGGGTTGCTACCCCTCCGAGGGTCGATGAGACGAGTGGACCGCGTACGGGATGGCCGGCCACCACGGGTTGCTACCCCTCCGAGGGGTGATGAGATGAGCGAGGGCTGCATCCAGAGCCTGTACTGGGACATGTTGTTACCCCTCCGAGGGGCAATGAGACCGGCCGATCGACCGCAACACGAAGGAGGGGTTCGCGTTGTTACCCCTCCGAGGGCGATGATCCCCGAGGCGGGCAGGCACATCGAGGGGCGCGTCACCACGTTGCTACCCCTCCAAGGGGCGATGAATTCGCGGACGTCGGCCCGATCTTCACGGCGCTGACCGGGTTGCTACTCCTCCGAGGGGCGATCAGACGTTCGCCGCTGCCGGCACCCTGACCGTCATCACGAAGTTGCTACCCCTCCGCGGGGCGGTGAGACCAGCGACCGCGCAAAGCTCGCGCACAACGCCACGTTGTTGCTACGCCTCCCAGGGACGATGAGCTGGAGGACCCGATGACGCCCGGAACGCCCGTTCAGTAGTTGATACCCCTCCCAGGGGCGATGAGACCAGCGCGCAGTCGGACATGCTGATCCGCAGCCCGAGGTTGCCATCCCTCCGAGGGGCGATGAGAGCACGGTCCGGATCGGCTCCCACGACTCCGAGGCCCGGTTGCCACCCCTCCCAGGGGCGATGAGAAGGTCTCCGTGATCGGCACCGCCTGCTGGGACCTCGCGTTGCTACCCCTCTGAGGGGCAATGAGACCTGCCGCAGGATCAACGCCTGGCTGATCGCGAAGATCTTGTTTCCCCTCCGAGGGGCGATGAGACTACGTGGACCCGGAGGCGGACGAGGCGCCATGGTAGTTGCTACCCCTCGAGGGGTGATAAGCCACAGGGTGTGCCAACGCCCGGCATGAGATGGCTGATCACGTTGCTACTCCTCCGACGGGTGATGAGCCTTCAACAAGCGGATACGTAGTTGGCGGTCTGAGCCTGTTGCTACCCCTCCGAGGGGCGATGAGGCGAATCCGGCCCACTGGTCGCCGGTGGACTACGCGACGTTGCTACCCCTCCCAGGTGCGATGAGACGAAGATCTACGTCAACCCGATCGTCGCCCTCATCTGGTTGCTATCCCTCCGAGGGGCGATGAGACGGCCTGGCTCTCGGTGCTCACCATGACCGGATTCCCGTTGCTACCCCTCCGAGGGGCGATGGAATGTGGATCTACCTGCTGCTGGAGGTCTACACCCACCGGTTGTTACCCCTCCCAGGGTGATGAGACCGCGCGCTTCCCATTCTCGTGGGAGGCGTTCATGAACTTGCTACCCCTCCCAGGGGTGATGAGACCCGATGGTAACGCCGCAGGTCGGTATCCGTGTTGGGCTGGTGGTTGCGCCAGGTTCTGCAGTAGGGGCCTGGTGATGTTGTCGATCACGGAGTTGGGGGCTGCGGTGCGCAGTTCGGCTTCGACCTGGGTGGTCGCGGCCAAGGGTACGGCGGCGAGTGCCGCCGGGGCCCCGGGGTGACTGTGCGCAATCTTGTGACGGCTGTCAGTGGCGCCGTTTAGGGTCCTGGAATGTGCGGCTGGTGCTTCGTCAGCCCACTGGGTTGTCATGCCATTTGAGCGTTGGGATGCGGGATGAGGGTGCGGCTTGCCGTGGTGACGGCGGCGGCGGAGGTGCCGTGGGGCAGCGTGCTTGCCCCTGGTCGCGGGTTGGTCTACGACGTACTGGGGCGGGTGGCTCCCGAGCTTGGGCGCCGGTTGCACGAGAACGGTGAGGGGCCCCACGGGATGGCGCCGTTCGGGCATGGAGCGCCGGTGTTCTCGTCCGCTCGTCGGCGGCCGGGGCGGTACGCGGCGGGCGGTCGGGGGGAGGTCGAGTTCGGCAGCCCGGTGCCGGCCATCGTGGAGGCGCTAGCGGCCGGGTTCGCGGAGCGCGAGCTGTTGGACTGGGGCGGAGTCGCCCTGCGCCTGACGGGCGTTGATGTAGTGGAGCCGCCGGAGTTCGCGGACGGTCGGGCGGTGCTGCGGACCGCCACTCCGGTGGTGATGAAGGGCTCCGGATGCAGTCCGGAAGGGGTGCGTGGGCCTCGCCAGGCATGGGTGCTGCCGGCGGAGCTGGAGTGGGCGGGCTACTTCCAGGGCAACCTGCGGCGCAAGGCCGAGACCCTGGGTCTGGACGCCAAGGTCAGCCTGGAGTCGGTGTCCTGGGTGGGGCCGAAGAGGTCGTTCGCGGTGGGGCAGGGCGCCAAGCCGGGGGCCGCCGTCGAGGTGGAGCTGTCGGGAGCGCCGGAGACGCTACGGGCTCTGTGGAGCTGGGGCCTGGGGCAGGCAAACTCGGCCGGGTTCGGCTGGGTGACGGCATGACCGCGCCCGCTTGCGGTGACCTCGGCCAGGGCCGACTGGTGCTGACCGCACATCCCTTGCAGCGGGTGGGGGCGTTCGCGCTCGCGGCCCTGGCTGGCGACGGCTCTCCGGAGGAGACCACCGAGGCCGATTTCGAGGTGGCGCTGTCGCAGATGGCTCGGGACGCGCTGCGTGCAGCGCTCGGACGCGACAGTAAAGCTCTGGATGGTTTCTGGTTGAAGGTCAGCTACTCCTTCTTCCCCAACACCGCGATGAACCACCCCAGCAACAGCAAGCGCACCGATGCCGAGATCGCGCAGCGGGTGGAGCAGTGGCGGACTCTGCCCCCGCCGTCCGGCTGGCCGCCCACGGTCTGCGCACTGTGCTCACGGCAGGCCGTCGGGTACTACGGGAAGAGCGACGTGCCGCTCGCCGAGAGCCCCTCGTACCGCAACACCACCCCGCGAGGCCACGACGGGATGGCCTTGTGCTGGCCGTGCCTGAACAGCTTCTACGCGCTGCCCTACGGGGTGCGCCTCACGGGCGGGCCGTCCATCGCCCTGCACAGCTGGGACGACAACTTCCTTCAGCACGCCGTGGCCGAGCAGGTCGACCACAACCGAATGCTCGCCGCCACCGGCGACGCCAGCAGGCGGCAGACCGGAGCGCAGGAGGTCGTCGCGCTGACCGCGCTGCGCACCCACCGCCAGCCGATGGGCGCCGCCGTCGAGCTGCTGGTATTCAACAACAACAACCGCGGCCAGGAGCTGGAGATCCACTCTCTGGAGCAGCCGCTGGCCGAGTGGCTGCGCCGCACCCAGCGGCTGGCTGACAGGCGTGCGGGTTTCGCGGAGCTGGTGCGCGCCCACGCCAGTTCGTCGACTCCCGGGCTCGTGACCTTGGCCCGCAACGTCTTCCGCGCGCCCAGCCGGATCGTGTCCGCCGGCCACGGCCGGCTGCTCGGCGGCCTGACCCGAACCGGGCGGGACCGGTCCCGGGCCGAATCTCTGGCTGTGCTGCTCAACTCCTTCGCTACCGAGGTAATGCTGATGACCGAGAAAGACCTGGCCGAGATCGCCAGGACCGCACGCAACGTGGCCGTGCTGCTGAACACCGCCACCACCGGCGGCCAGCTGCGGAGCTTCCGCACCCTGCTGCGCGACCCGTCGAAGCTGCGCGCGTGGCTGACCTCCCAAGGCGTGCAGTGGACCGTCAAGCCGCCCACGGAAGCAGCGGGGCCGTTGGTGACCGAGCGGGGCTTCGAGCTGCTGTTCAGCCCGGTCTCGCAGAACCCGGCCTGGTTTCACCGGGACATGCTCCTGGTCGGTGTGCTGCAGGAACTGAACTCGCTCGGCTGGAAGCCCGAGCAGCCGGAGGAGGAGGGCGAGGAGGATCTCGATCCCCGCGACCTCGAAGCGATGACGTTCGACACGGAGGATGAGCAGCAGTGACGTACCTGGTTGGCAAGATCGTTCTGGATGTGGTGGCGGGAGCCCCGAACAACGGACTGGCGGAGGACAACAACGGCAAGGTCAAGCAGTTGCGGGTGGGCCGCGACGCCTACCCGTACGTGTCGGCGCAGGCGTTCCGCCGCTGGCTGCGCGACAGCCTGCCCGTGCAGGAGTCCCGTTCGCCGGTGACCCGCAGCGGTTCCGGCGCGAAGCAGCAGGCGTACACCGCGGGCCGCCCCGATCTGCACCTGGACGACGACCTGTTCGGGTACATGGTGGCGGTGAAGAAGGAGAGCTACGGTCGCGAGACGGTGCTGGCGACCGGCACGTTCGTCTCCGTCGTCCCCCAGCGCCCGACCAGCGACTTCGGCACCATGAGCCGGGACTTCCCCGCCGGCGAGCACCCGGTGATCCACTCCCACGAGCTCTACAGCGCCGTCCTGGCCGGGGACGTGCTCCTGGACCTCCCCCGTGTCGGTGTCTTCGAGACGGACGGCACCGGCCTGCGCACCGCGCTGAGCCCGGCCTCCGCCGATGAGGCCGTCAAGGCGGGTGCCGAGAAGACGACGCTGCGCGGCACCGGCGCGGTCAAGCTGCCGCTGGCGGAGCGCCGGCGGCGGGTGGACACCGTGCTGCGCACGCTCGCCGCGGTGCGCGGCGGCGCGAAGCAGGCCCTCCACTACGGTGACCGCGCCCCGGCGCTGGTACTGCTCGCCTCGGTCAAGGGCGGGGTGAACCCGTTCACCCGGATCGTCGGCGCCGACGACGGCCGGCCTGTCTTCCAGGCCGATGTGCTGCGCGAGGAGATCGCGGCGTGGAGCGACGAGCTGGACGGCCCGGTGCTGGTCGGCTGGTCGCCCGGGTTCCTCGGTGACCAGCGCGAGCGGGCGGTCAAGGACCTCTCCGATCTCGTCGACAGCGGCGCGGTGGTCTTCGGGCACCCCCGGGTGATCCTGAACGGCCTGGCCGACCGGATTGGTGCGGGCGAGCACGACGCCTGGTTCGAGGACCCCGCGGCATGACGGCTGCCTCGGTCACGGCGCTACGGGTGACGCTGATCGCGCCGGTGGTCTCCTTCCGCAACCACCTGTACGCCGGTGTGCAGGTCACCCATCCCTGCCCGCCCCCGTCCACCGTCGCGGGCATGCTCGCGGCGGCGGCCGGCGGCTGGGACACGGTCGACATCGGCCTGCGGTTCGCCATGGCCTTCCACGCCGCCGGCAGCGGCATCGACCTGGAGACCTACCACCCGCTGGACGCGACGGGGAAGGCCACGACCCCGGTGCCGCGCACCCGCGAGTTCCTCGCCGACGCCACCGTGCACGTCTGGCTGCTGGACGACACCGAGACGTGGCGCAGCCGGCTCCGGCGACCCGTGTGGCCGCTGCGGCTCGGCCGAAGCCAAGACCTCGTCGGTATCCGCCTCGACCACACCGTCCTCACCTTGGTCGAGGGCGAGCAGCGCGGGGCCGTCGTCCCAGCCTTCCCGAAGGCCCAGGGCACGCTGCTGCGGCTGCCGACGTCAGTGGCCCCGGGGCGGGAGCGGACCGTCTGGGGCGACTACCGGCACGACGCCACCGCCCGCAGCAGCACCCTGGTGCCCGGAAGCTGGTCGGACGCCGACGGCCAGGCCGTCCTGCTGCTGCCGCCGGTCCACCCCGGCGCCCACTTCACCACCATCGTCAGCCCGGCCTGACCCAGCAACAGAAAGGAGACAACCTTGGGCACGAGCGCCGATCCCCTGCGGACGCTGCTGGCCAAGAGCGCCCGCGGGGCCGTGCCACCCGAAGAGCTGACGGTGCACTTGGCGGCCACCTTGGCGGCCGGGATCGAGCTCGCCCGGCGGATCGGCCGGATCGAGGCCGCCGAGCGGGTGCTGGACGGCCGGTTCTGGCCGGCCGCCCAGCTGAGCGGGCTCTACCACGACGGAGGCAAACTCCCCGACGGCTGCCAGCAGATGCTCCTCGGCCGGGTGCGCTCCTGGGGCGAACGCCACGAGATTGTCTCCCTGGGCTTCCTGCCGGCCCTGGTCCCGGACGAGCAGCTGCTCGGGTGGGTGGCGGCAGGTGTCGCCACCCACCACCGCGCCCTGACCGGCAGCAACGGCCGCGATCTGCGCTTCCTCTACGACGGCCTGACAGCGGACGAACTCGCGAAGCGGATCGGCCCGATCGACGAGAACGCGGTGACGGCGCTGCTCGGCTGGCTGCACACCACCGCGGCCACCGCCCTGCTCCCCACCACCGACAAGACCGGCACGCTGAGCAGCACCGGCCTCACCGACATGGCGCACGGCATCCTCACCGAGTTGCTGAACCGCTGGGACAGGCGGGTGGCCGCCGATGTCGGCCTGGCCGCCGTCCTGCTCCAAGGAGCGGTGACGGTCGCCGACCACCTCTCCTCCGCCCACGGCTGTCTCCACACCTCCCAGCCCTTCGACCACCGCTTCCGGCCCGCCCTCGAAGAGCAGATGTCCACCAAGGGCCGGGTGCTGCGCGAGCACCAGCTCCGCGCGGCCGAGACCAGCGGTCACCTGCTCCTGCGCGCGCCCACCGGGAGCGGCAAGACCGAGGCCGTGCTGCTGTGGGCGGCCCGCCAGGTCACCGAGCTCGCCCAGCACACGGGCGGGGTGCCCAGGGTCTTCTTCACCCTGCCCTACCTCGCCTCCATCAACGCGATGGCCGACCGCTTCGCCGACCTGATCGGCGACCCGGAGCTCGTCGGCGTCGCCCACTCCCGCGCCGCCTCCTACCACCTGGCCGCCGCCATCCGCTCCACCGACAACCCCGACGAGGACGAACAGGCCGGGCCCTGCCAGCAGAGCGAGGTATCGAAGGCCCTGTCACGGGCAGCGTTCACCCGCCTGTTCCGCGAGAGCGTCCGGGTGGGCACCCCGTACCAGCTGTTCCGCGCGGCCTTGGCAGGCCCGGCCCACGCCGGCCTGCTCGTGGATGCCGCGAACTCGGTGTTCATCCTGGACGAGCTGCACGCCTACGACTCCCGCCGCCTCGGCTACATCCTCGCCACGGCCCGGCTGTGGGAGCGCCTGGGCGGACGGATCGCCGTCGTCTCCGCCACCCTGTCCGACGTCCTCGCTGACCTCTTCAAGGACACGCTGGCCCAGACGCCAACCCTCGTGGACACCCCCGATCTCGGCCTGCCGGCCCGCCACCGCCTGCAGGTCCGCCAACACCACCTCACCGACCCGGCCACCACCAACGAGATCCGCGCCCGGCTCGAAGAGGGCCAGAGCGTGCTGGTCGTCGCCAACAACGTCGCCCACGCCCTGGCCCTCTTCGCCGAACTCGCCCCACACTGCCGGGCCCTCCACGGCGACGACAGTGCCTTCCTCCTGCACTCCCGCTTCACCCGCCAGGACCGCAACCGCATCGAACAGAACATCCGCGCCCGGTTCGCCAGCGCAGCAGCCGACCGCCTCCCCGGGCTGCTGGTCGCCACCCAGGTCGTCGAGGTCAGCCTCGACCTCGACCTCGATGTCCTCTTCACCGCCGCCGCACCCCTGGAAGCCCTTCTCCAGCGCTTCGGCCGCGTCAACCGCCTCGGCGCCCGCGAACCGGCCGACGTCATCGTCCACGCACCGGCCTGGACCCGCCGACGCAACCAGCCAGGTGAGTTCGCCGACGGCATCTATCCTCGCGAACCGGTCGAGACCGGCTGGCAGCGCCTGCTCGAACACCAGCACCGCATCATCAGCGAGGCCGACGCGACCGGCTGGCTCAACACCATCTACGCCACCGACTGGGGCAAGCGCTGGCACGGCGAAGTCGCCACTCACCGGGACGCCTTCGAGAGCGCCTTCCTCACCTTCCGCCGTCCCTGCGCCGACCGCACCGACCTCGCCCAGACCTTCGACGAACTCTTCGACGGCACCGAAGCCATCCTCGAACAGCACCGCGCCGCCTACACCCAAGCCCTCACCCAGGGCACTGCCGCCGAAGGACGCCTCGTCGCCGACCAGTACCTCATCCCCATGCCCGCCTGGGCCGCCCCACTCAGCCGCTACGAGAAAGCCCTCAACGTCCGCATCCTTGACGCCGACTATGACCCCGACCTCGGCCTCCTCGCCATCCGCGGCCCCCACCGACACGCCTACCAGACCAGCCAGGTCGTGTGACGGCCGCCGGCGCATCAACAACGCACGGTAGGTACGCTCATCGCCCCGTTCAGGGGTAGCAACCCCTTGAAGCCGAGCACCAGGGCGAAGGCTCAGCGGGTCTCATCGCGCCCGGCGGAGTAGCAACTAGCGCAGACCAGCGGTAGCAGTACCACCGTGCCTGTTCTCATCGCCCCTGAAAGGGGTATCAACTACCACTCCCAAGAGTCGAAGCCGAAGGTTCTGCCGCCCTGATCTGCCTTTGAAGGGGCGGCAACTCCAAGGAGCACAGGTCCAGGGCGGCGATGCCAATCCCCTTGCTACTGGACTGGGTTGAGTGATGTCGGAGCCGTTGGCCTGACAGCGCTGTCACTCGCTGGACTTCGTACTGCGCCAGCTCGCCGCCACCGCGCGCACCAAGAGGCAAACCGCGCGGGCCCGGCCGGTGACAGGGCCGCGCGCTGCGCGGTGGCGCAATGGCCGAGAGCCCACCGGATAGGGCCCGTGGCGCCCCTGGCGCTTTGATCAATCCGCACGGATCACCCAAGCGCGGCTTGTACCACATGATCGGCGCGATGCGTCGGGCTGCATGGCACGGAGTCTTGGGGTCCGCCCGCCGACGAACGCGACCGACGCTTCGTCGGCGGGCGCACCACCGAGCCACCGACGCCAGCAGGAGCAGCGCATGTCCGTCTTCCCGTTCACGGAGCCCGGCGACCGCGCCGAGCGCGCCCTGCGGCGGGCACCGCAGAACGACCGGGACTGGCTGCTGCGCTGCTACGTGCTGCGCGGCACCGACGCCCTTGCGGGTTCGGTGATCACCTACGCCGTGCCGCTGCTGGTCCTGACCCTCACCCACTCGGTGATGTGGACCGGGGCCGCGTTCCTGCTGGAGTGGCTGCCCCGGCTCGCCGCGATCGTGCTCGGCGGCCCGCTGGTGGACCGGCACAGCCCGCAGACCGCAGTCCTGGCGACCAGCCTGGCGCGCGGCGGGGCCGCCCTGCTGACCCTGGCGGGGATGAGCCTGGGGCTCGGCGTGCCGATCGTGCTCTGCTTCGGCGTCGTCGCCGGGATGCTCGCCGAAGGCAGCTTCCTGGCCGTCGAGTCGCTCGGGTCGGAGGCGAGCCGACGAGCGGGCGCCCAGGCGCACCGGGTGCAGTCGCGGTTCACCGCGATCGACCAGAGTGCCGCGCTGCTGGGCCCGCTGATCGGCGGCGCCCTGCTGCTCGCCGGTCCGGCCCTCCTGCTGGCCACCGTGGCGATCCTGTCCGCGGTCACCATCACCATGGCGCTGGTCATGCACACTCCGCGCGTGCGCCTGCGTCTGGTCGCCGAGCACCCCCGCGAGCGCGCCCGCGAGGCCCTGGCCGGCGGCCTGCATGGAGTGCTTGGCACCCCCGCCCTCGCCTGGCTGGTGGCCACGCTCGCCGCCGCGAACCTGCTGTCCGGCCTCCTCCAGGTCTCCACTCCGATCACCGTCACCCGGGACCTCCACCACAGCACCGCCGCCACCGGCCTGGTGTGGAGCGTCGCGGCCGTGGCCTCCCTGCTGGCCGTCCTCGCCGCCAAGCCGGCCATCGATCGCCACGGCCTGTTCCCCGTGATCCTCACCTCCTCCGTCGTCACCTGCGCAGCCGCCGCCGGAGCCGCCCTGTCCCCCAACCTGGTCACCTACACCGCCGCGGTCGCCACCCTGATGGCCGCCGAGGGCGCCGCGACGGTCGCCCTGCGCACCGCCCGTGCCCGCCTGATACCCGCCCGGCGCTTCGGCGCGACGCTGTCGGTCTGCGTCCTGCTCGTCCTGGCCCCCCTGCCGCTGGCCGGCCTGCTGGTCGCCGTCGTCCCCGCCGACGGCGTCCGGGCCCTGCTGTTCGCCGGAGCTGTCGCCGTCACGGGCGCCACCGCCTTCTGCCTGACCGGCCTCCACCGGCACCGGCACACCTACGAGCAGCCGGCCGCCGAGCCCGCCGACCAGGACCAGCCCGCCATCCAGGCCGAGGCCGCCTGAGCCTCCCCCAACCCCTTGGAGACCGCCACCGCATGACCCTGCCCCACTTCGCCGTACCCCAGGCCAACGCCCGCTGGTACGACAAACCCGACGACGCCCCGGCCGACACCCGGCGGGCACCGCACCCCTCCCGCACCCGGGCCTGGGCGAGCGCCTGGTCGACGCTGACCACCGAACGGATCCTGGACCACCACCACCTCCACCTCACCGACCCCGCCACCGGGGCCGCCGAGACCATCTCCTTCTTCCTCACCGACGCCGACGGCTCCCCGTACTGGACGAGCCAGGAGACCGACGCCGGCGTCCCGCCGGTGTGGCCCGGCCGAGTTCTGTACGCCGGGAGCCCGCACGCCGAGTACGGCGGCGCCGGCACCGCGACCCCCACGCTGGCCTCCGCCACCACCCGGGCCGGCCTCGACCTCGCCACCCGGCTCGGCGCCGACGCCCTTGTCCACCCCGGACTCGACCAGGCCCAGGCCGACCGACTGACCACCGCCGCCTGCGCCGCAGACGCGGGAAGGGTCCTGAACCTGGCCACCGACGTCGCCTGGACCCGCACGCTCGGACCGACCCTCGACCAGTGGTGGCAGGGCATGCCCTCGCGCCAACGCCGGGACATCCGCCGCCGCTGGCGCCGCGGCACCGAGGCCGGCCTCGTCCTCGAGCCGCTCACCCACGCCCGCGACATCCTCGACGCCGCGCCCGCCTTCGCACCGCTGGCCGCCGGCACCGCCGACCGCCACGGAACCCGGCTGTACGGAATCGACATGTTCGTGCAGCTGGTCACCGTCCCCGGCACCGTCCTGCTCACCGCCCGCCACGACGGCCACCTCGTCGGCGGGATCTACGGCTGGCTGTACGACGGCTGCCTCTATCTCTGGGCCTCCGGCCTCGACTACGAGCACCCCCAAGCGCCGCTCGTCTACACCTGGCTGATGTGTGAGTCCGCCCGCTGGGCACTCGACCAGGGCGCGACCCTCATCGACGCCGGCCGCGCCAACCACCTGGCGAAGGCGCGCCTGGGTTACCGGCCGCGCATCCTGCGCACCGTCGTCCACCTGACCGGCCACCAGCCCGCCACCGAGCACGCGCTGCGACGGCTGTCGAAACTCCTCGGTGACCAGGCCGCCCCGCACCTGTCGGCGGGGGCCCGCTGGTGAACCCCACCGTGCCCGCCGCACCGCCCCGTACCGGAAGGACCAGCATGACCACCGTCAACGCCCCGACGAACGACACTCGTGACGAGGGGGTGCTCCTGGTCCTGAGCTCGGGAGACCGGGACTATCGCTCCTACTGTCTCGCCTCCGCCGCCGGGCGCAGCCCGCTGGTCCTGGTTAACGCCACCGAGCCGACCTGGCAGCTGGATCACGTCCGTGACCACGAGGTGGCCCACCTCAACGATCTGGAGCAGCTGCGGTGGGCGGTCGCCCGCCTCGCCGAGCGTCACGACATCAAGGGCGTGGTGACGTGGGACGAGTACGCGCTGGTGCCGGCCGCGCACGTCGCCGCCGACCTCGGCGTACCCGGGCAGTCCTCGGCCACCGCCGCGGCCTGCCGAAACAAGGCCGCCTCGCGGGCGGTGTGGGCCTCGGAAGGCGTGCCGTCCGCCCAGTCGATCCGGGTCACCTCCCTGGTGACCGCCGCCCGCGCGGCCCGCCGCATCGGCTACCCCGTGGTCCTCAAGCCCGCCGCCCACGCGGGCAGCATCGGCGTGATCAAGGTGGAGAAGCCCGACGACCTGTCGGGCGCGTTCGCCTACGCCGGCGGCCGGGCCGAGGACCAGGGCGAGGAGGGCAGCGGCGTCCTGGTCGAGGAGTACCTGGACGGCCCCGAGATCTCGGTCGAGTGCGTCACCCGCCGCGGCATCACCACCGCCGTCGCCGTCACCCGCAAGGAACTCGGACCGGAACCCCACTTCGAGGAGGTCGGCCACGTCGTGGCCGCCGGCGACCCGCTGCTCGCCCAGGTCGGCCCGGTCGCCGAGGCCGCCCTGGACGCCCTCGGCATGAACAGCGGCATCTCCCACGTCGAGATGCGCCTGACCGCCGACGGCCCGCGGCTGATCGAGGTCAACGGGCGCATCGGCGGTGACTTGATCGGACACCTGGTCCGTCTCGCCACCGGCATCGACCTCGCCGCCGCGGCGGCCGACATCGCCCTCGGACGCGAACCCGACCTCACCCCCACCCGCTCCGGTGCCGCCGGCGTCCGCTTCCTCTACCCGGCCGCCTCCGGAACCGTCCGCACCGCCCGGCCCCGACCCGAACTGGGCAGCCCCGCCTGGCTGGAGCGCCTCGTGTGGGAGCGTCACCCGGGCGAGCAGGTCCTCCTGCCTCCGGCCGGCGACCTCGGCACCGCGCGCCTGGGGCACATGGTGGTCACCGGCGCCGACGCCGCCCAGGTCCACGAGCACCTCGCCCACGCCGAGGGCCTGCTCGACATCGCGGTCGACCCCTCCCCGGCCGAGGACTGACCCACCGAACCGACGGCGGGCCCGGCGCACTGCTCGCGCCGGGC
>NZ_JAIZ01000806.1:149959-188140 GCF_000710465.2 Kitasatospora sp. MBT63
GCCACCGCCCTCGCCGCCCGCCTGCCCGGCACCTGGACAGCCGAGCACCACCTGGACCTCGATGCGGACATGGCCGACATCGTCTCGATGCTCGCCCTCGGCCCCATCCGGTACGCCGACTTCCGCAACGCCTCCGTCCTCACCGACCCCGCCCGGCCGATCGGTCTCCTCGTCACCGAGGATCAGCACACCACCGGGCTCGGCTACACGATCCGCTCGATCGCCCTGACCGGCGGACACGCCTACACCCAGCAGGCCGTCGCCGACGACCAGCTCCAACTCGCAGTCCCCGCAGACCCGGAGCCCGCAGCGGCCGACATCGAGCGCACCCTGCTCTCATGCCACGACCGGCTCATGGCCCGGCACCGGCTGGCCGTCCTCGAAGAAGCCCTCCAAGGAGCCCAACTGGCCCTCGACCACTGGGACTCGATCTCCGACGGCCTCTGCGACGAAGACGGCTGGCCGCTGGACGAGCAGCTCTACGGCGACGGCAAAGTCCGCCGCGGCGCCGACGCACTCGCCCACCTCCAGCGGGTCCTGCCCCACGCCGACGCGCTCCTCCAAGACGGCCACGCCGCCCACCAGCTCCTGCCGCTCGGGCAGGAAGCCGACCGGGCCGGCTACTACCTGCGCACCCTGGCCGTCACGTTCGTGGGAGCCAACCGGATCCTCGGCGAGTGGAACGCCATCCTGCGGCGCCACACCCGGGCGGACGGGACACCGATCGAGTCCGGCCACACCGCCGCGGTGGAGGAGCGCAACGCGGAGATGTGGTCGAACATCGACACCTGGCTCAGCACCGGCCCGGCCCTCGCCGCCCTGCTTCACGGTGCTGCCGCCTCAGCCGAGCCGCCCGCCCGCGCCGCCGCCGCAGAGGCACGCTCACCTCGACTCCACAGGGCAGCCTCCGCCCTCGTCGTCCAGGTCCTGCGCGCCGAACAGGCCACCACCCGACCTGCCCCGAGCAGGTGAAGTCCCTGTCCTGACAGAGAAATCCGGCAGGCCGACCTGGCCACGGGACGACGGACTCCAGCCTCGCCTCACCAAGCGCCCCGGACGTGTGCGGCTGTGGTGGTTGGTCGCGGCAAGCACGAACCTGCTACACCTCGCCGCCCTCCTCCCAACGGCACTCAGTGCAGCGCACCCCGGCGTACTGATCTCCGCGGTCGTAGTCGGTCGCACCCCACTGTTCGAGCTTGGCTGGCGGAGCGCCGCAGTTGGGGCAGATCACGTAGACGCCGGCTCCGTGAAAGGACACGGCCTCGATGGTCGCCTCGTCCAGGAGCTGTTGGACGCCCTGAAGGAATCCGGTGGTATCGACGCCCAAGATCTTGTTGACGGCGGTCTGGTCGTCGTCTTCGGTCACGGAGACCCAGTACAGGGGGCGGAGGAGCGCAGGGAGTGGCGTGTCGTCCAGGCGGACCGGGATAATCCTGAGTCCGTCTTCCAGTCGCCGGATGATCGCAGTCTCCAACTCGGACTTGACCCACTCCGACGTGCTGGCGTGTTCGGACCAGCAGACCAGCACAGTGTCGACAGTGTCCAAGGCGACCCCGACTTTGCCAGGAATGGAGTCGCCGGGGCTCAGTTCCCACTCATCGAGCCAGATGTCCACGCCGCCCAACCGCAGCTTCGTGGCGAAGGAGCGAACGGCAGGCTTGTCCTTATGGTTCTGGGAAACGAACGCGCGCACTGCTGCTCCTTGTCATCCCAAAGACCTAGCACCAGGTTATCGTCAAGATGACGTTATCGCATCCATGGGGTGAACCTGCCCACCACAGGCATAGTCACAGCTGGATAACGAAGTGTCGGTTTCGGGAATAAATCTGGCATGTGCCCGGTTGACCCCGGCATCGCTAACGAAAGGGCTGTACTTGTCGGATTCGCCGAGACCTCACGACGGCCACAACGACCCGCTCGAGCCGGCTGACCTCCCGCCGCTCGATCACATTGAGCTCTCGATCCCCGACTTCCCCACGCTCTCGCCGGACAAGCCCGTGATCCGCGCGGTCCCGCACCACGACGAGCTGAACCCCCGCGGCAGCGTGATCACCTGCGAGGAGTGCAAGGCGGTCCGCGACTGGCTGCTCCTCAACGTCCGCGCGCACGTCTTCGTCCGCTGCCGCTGCGGCCACGAGTGGCTGGAGGGTGATCTGACGGTCGAGTACTTCGAGCAGCACTTCTCGGCGCCCGAGACCGCCTGGGACGACTTCGAGACGGCCATGGCCTCGACGGGCTACGACGGTGCCTGGGCCGGCATGTACCTCAACTGAGCAGCCACACCGCAGCCGACGGCGGCGGGTGGCCGGCACGTGGCCAGGCTTCGGTGGACTCCGTGAAACGACGACGGGGCGGCACCGCGAGAGATCGCGGTGCCGCCCCGTCGTCGTTGCCCCGAAGGGCTCTCACCTAGCGGTCGAGCAGGCGGAAGCCGCCGTGCTCGTCCTGGAGCACCTGGCCGGAGTTCAGCAGCCGGGTGAGGCTGAGCCGTACGACGGCGACTCGCAGCCCGAGGCCGGCCGCAAGCTCGTCGGCGGGTGCCGGGCCGGAGGCGAGGCCGGTGAGCACCGAGCGGTCGGCGTCAGCGTCGAGCAGTCTGCTCACACGGTAGAGGGCGAGGGCGGATACGCCGCACGCGGTCAGTTCGACGGCGGCCCAGGCGCCGTCGTGCCGCAGGCCCGCTGTGACGGCGATGGCACCGGAGACGGCGGTGAGCGTGATGAACGCGACCGCCGCGTGGCGTAGGCCGCGGCGGGAGATGTTCGGGCTGGTGGTCACGGAGCCTCCTGGGGAAGTGGAGCGTAGCGGGATTGGGAGAAGAAGGAACAGTCGGTGCGGGGCGGGCGGATCCGGCAGGCCCGGCACGGCCGGTCCGGTGCACCGGGGACGACGTGGTGGTGGCAGACGGTCCGGCCTCCGCCGTCGGCGCGCACCAGGTGGGCGACGACGAGTTCGGCGAGCTGATCGGCGGTGCTCCACCCGCAGCGGCCCTCGCCGGGGTGGTGCCGCGCGGGGGTTCCGTCGATGCTGCCGACGGCCAGCAGGTAGCGGTCTGACGGGGCGAGGTAGGCGAGCACGTGGTAGCGGGTCCGCTCGCCCGCGCTGCTGGTGGGGCCGTAGGCGGTGCCGAACGCGCGGGCGATGCCGACGCGGTCGCCGCGCAGATCGAGGGTCTCGGGTTCCAACGGGCCTCCGTGGTCGCGGTGCTCGACGCGAGGTGCGCGTCGATGACTGGGCCGCCGGGCCGGGCCACGGCGGCATGCGAGGGAGGTGTCGCTCAGCGGTGCGGGCGGCGCTGCCGGGGAATACGCCCGGACGTCTCGGCCACGGCCGGGACACGTACGAGCAGGACCCGCGCGACGATCAGCTGGAGAGCGATCAGGAGCAGGCCGATGCGGGTGGCGGCCTGCTCGTCGACCAGCAGGGCGTGGAAGGTAAGGCCCACGGCGGCGGCGCTGATCAGGTATTCGGCGAAGGTCAGGCGGCGACGGGCGGACAGGCGGGGAGTGCGGGGGATGGCGCGTCCTTTCAGGAGGTCGACGAGGTGGTGGTGGACGGGCGGAGGGTGGAGCGGTTGACCATGGAGGTGAGGAGGTCGATGACCAGCTCCGCGGGGGTGTGCCGGTTGAACGTGGCCCGCCAGCCGGGCTGCCGGGCAGTACCGTCCAGCGCGATGATCCAGGTGTCGACGTGCCGGTTGTCCGGCTGGTAGCCGACGTAGACCTGGGTGCACGGCGATGCGACCACTGCCGGTAGATGGCACTCCGTCGGTGCCATGAGCTGCTGTTTTGCCAGTCCCAAGCGGCACCTAAACGCATGATCGGCAGAATCTAGTTGGCATATTCGTACAGGGCGGTGCTGACAGCCCCTGCGTCGGTGTCGCCTGATTGTCGGGAACATGCATCTAAAGCTGGATCTTCGTCGTAGGTTGCTCGTTGATCGTGGGGCGGCGAAGGAGTGGGCGGTCATGGCGTTACGTGGTGGGCGGGCGGCGACGTCGACTGTCCGGTGGTCGGATGCACAAGGGCTGGAGGACCTTGCTCGCCTGGACACAGGCTTTCGCGGGTGCGCTGGCGAGCTTGCTCTGGAGCCGGGGTGGACGCGCAGGTGGACGACGACGTGGCGTTTCGGGCGGACGCCGGTGGTGTACCCGGTCCGGGACTTGGCCGAGGCTGAAGCGGAGATCGTCCGGAGCCGGCCGGTGCGGCGGTTCACCTGGCGGACCGGGCAGTGGCACCGGCCGGGCCTGGAGTACCTGGTGTCCACCGGCCGCCACCACGGGTTCGAGAGCTTCGAGGAGGAGAGCCTGCTCCTGGTGGCGGACTTCGCCGCGGACCTGACGGAGGCACTGTCCCAGCCGTTTCGGCTGCGGTTCGAGTCGACGGCCGGGTCGATGGAGCACACTCCGGACTTCCTGCTGCTGACCGGGACGGGGCCGTGGCTGGTGGACGTGCGGCCGGGCGACCGGATCCGCCCCGAGGACGCGCTGAAGTTCGCGGCGGCGGCCGAGGCGGCGCTTGCCGCCGGGTGGCGCTACAGCGTGGTGTCCGGCTGGCGGGAGAACGTACCGGAGCTGGTGGACGCCCTGTCCGCCGGGCGGCGTCAGCTGAGCGACCCGATCGGGCTGCAGGGCGAGCTGCTCGGCGCCGTCGCGGCCGGGCCGCTGAACTTCGGCGACCTGGTCGGACGGTGCAGCGTGCCGGCCGTCGCCCGCGCCCACGCCGTGCACCTGATGTGGCACCGGCGTCTGGGTATCGACGTGTCGGCGCCGCTCACCGACACGAGCCCGGTCCGTCTCGCTCCTCGTGACGCCGGGACGGGGGCGGCAGCTTGACGCCGGCGGCCTGCTGGGATCTCGCACCCGGCATCGAGCTGATCGTGAACGGGCGCGAGTGGACCGTGGACGTGGTGGAGCCGCAGCTGGGGCGGGTGACGCTGCTTCGGGACGGCGCCGAACCCTGGGCCACCTCGCTGCGGGAGTTGATGCACCATCCCCGCTGCCGCCCCTCCACTCGCACCCGGGCCGACCTGCCGGCGGCCAGCCGCGGCCGACAGCCGAAAGCTCTCGCGGACCTGCCGCCGCAGCGGCGAACGCTGGTCGCGCTGCGGATGGAACACCTACTGGAAGTGGAGACCGGCTACCGCAGCGGCGACCCGCTGCGGCCGGCGGCGGGCGAGCCGCGCCCCGGCTACGACCCGGACACCACCACGCTGACCCAGCGCCGGCAGCACAAGGCGCTGGAGATGCGGCAGGCCGCCACGGCGGATCCGGCCGGTGCCAGGGCGCTCGCACTGGACCGGGTGAGCTACCGCACGCTGATCCGCTGGGACCGCGGCCGGATCCGGTTCGGCGCGGTGGGTGTGGCGGACGACCGGTGGCTGCGGGAGGCGACGGGTCGGCGCATCTCTCCGGCGGTGCGCGAGGCGCTCTTCGCGGTCCGCGCGGAGACGCTGCACCGTTCGAAGCTGACCGCCAAGGACCGCGAGCGCCTGATCCACCAGTACATCCGGGAGATCTACGGGGCCCAGGAGCCGGTGCCGAGTTACGAGACCCTGCGAGTGGTGTGGCGGGAGTGGTTCGGCTCCACGGGCGCACGCCAGCGCTACAGCCGCTCGGCGGCCCGGGTGCAGGAGAACGCGACCGGGCGCCACGTCGTGGTGCACCGGCCCGGGCAGGTCGTCGCGCTGGACACCACGATCCTGCCGGTGAAGGTCCGCGAGGACGTGTTCGGCGAGGCGGTGTCCGTTCACCTGACGCTGGCCCTGGACGTCTACACCCACTCGATCGTGGCGTTCCGCCTCACGCTGGTCTCCGACACGGCGGTCGACGTGGCGATGGTGCTGCGGGACGTGATGATGCCGCTACCGATGCGCCCGGATTGGGGCGAGGACATGGAGTGGGCCTACCCGGGGGTGCCGGCCACGCTCGTGGCCGAGTTCGCCGGGCACGAGGTCGCCGGTCTGCCGTTCTTCGCCCCGGAGACAGTCACCACCGACCACGGCTCCGTCTACAAGAACCACCACGTCACCGAGGTGCAGCGCGTGATCGGGGCGAACATACGCCCGAGCCGGGTCCTTCGCCCGACCGACAAGCAGGCGGTGGAGCGTGCCTTCGGCGCGATCCAGTCGCTGCTGTTCCGCATCCTGCCCGGCTACCAGGGCGTGGATGTGGCCGACCGGGGCGTGGACCCGGAGGGCGACGCCGTGCTGACGGTCGCCGAGATGGAACACATGATCGCCACCTGGGTCGTCAAAGTGTGGCAAAACCGCCGATTCGGCGCGTATGCCCCGAGCTGGGATCCGGCCGGGGATCACAGTCCGAACAGCCTGTTCGCCGCTTCCATGGCGCAGGGCGGCTTCGCGCTGCAGATCCCGCCCGCCGAGCTGTACTACCAGCTGCTGCCGACCCATCGGGTGATGATCCACGGCAAGCGCGGCGTGAAGATCAAGAACCTCTGGTACGACGGCGCCGCACTGGACGACTACCGGTTCGCCGCCTCCGGGCGGGGCGGGGTGGCCCGCAACCGGTACGTCTTCCACCGCGATCCGCGTGACCCGTGCTTCGTGTTCTTCCAGGACCCGCGCACCCACGACTGGCACACCCTGCGCTGGACCGGTCTGCCCGAGGAGGGCCGGGTGCCGGCGTTCGGGGACGCCAGGGTGCGGGAGGTGCTGCGGGAGGTCCGCCGCCGCGGCTTGGCGCCGAAGTCGGATGCCGAGCTGCTGCCGGTGCTGCTGGAACTCATCGGTGCGACCGTGCCGGTGGAGCAGTGGCCGGCCCGGCTGAGCCGGGGCCAGAAGGTGGAACACGCGCGGGAGGTCGCCCAGGTGGCCGCCGCAGCAGCCGACCGCCCGGCGCCGGCACCGCGCGTGGCGACGTCCGCTGCAGGTGAGGCCGCCGTAGTGGGGGGTGCGACGGTGACGCAGATCGCCTGGCGGGAGCGGGCCGAGGCGGGCCAGGGGGCGGTGGACGCCGAGCGTCGGCGCAGGAGGGAGCAGGCCGTCCCCGTCCGCCCGGT
Organism: Kitasatospora sp. MBT63; assembly: GCF_000710465.2. Taxonomy (GTDB): domain Bacteria; phylum Actinomycetota; class Actinomycetes; order Streptomycetales; family Streptomycetaceae; genus Kitasatospora. The sequence goes on from NZ_JAIZ01000806.1 coordinate 156,979, forward strand.
GCCGCCGCCCAGGCTGGGGGACCGGCTGCGGGCGGTGAGTCTGCTCGCCCTGCCCGACGAGGACGACACCACGGTTGCGGAGGAGAGCCGGTGAGCGGGAGTACGGAGGGGGCGGTGCCGGTGTTCCTGCCGGGACCGCCACTGGACCGCACGCGCTGGCAGGGCTGGGAGCGCTGGCGGGCGAGCCGGGACGCGTTCGTGCCGGCGCCGCGGCTGACCGCGGCCCAGTACGCGCGGCTGAGCCCCAGGCAGGCCCGGATCCACGACCTGCACCGCCTGGCCACCCACAGCAGCCTGCCGGTGCAGGCCACCCCGATGAGCGAGGCCGTCGCCGACCTGGTCAAGACCCGCATCGAGGACGGCGCGTTCAGCCACAAGTGGGGCACACGCACCGGCGTGATGGTCAACGGCGGCGGCGCCCAGGGCAAGACCGAGACGGTGTGCGAGGCGCTCGCCGCGTTCGAGGACGAGTGGCTCCAGCTGCACCGGCAGGTCAACCCGGAAGCGATCGAGGGCACGCGGGACCTGCACGCCCCGGTGGCGTACGTGCGCTGTCCGGTCCGGGCGACGCCGATCTCCACCTGCCAGCGGATCCTCGACTTCTTCGGCGAGGACCACAAGGGCATGCGTCTGGAGGACCTGGTCCGCACCGTGAAGGACGCGATTTTCGCGCATGGTTCCAAGGCGTTGGTGATCGACGACATTACGAGGTTGAAGCTGCACCGGGAGGCGGACCAGGATGTCCTGGACCTGATCCGGGAGATGATGAGCATGCCCGTCACCCTGATCCTGGTGGGCGTCGGCATCCCGAACTCCGGGCTGCTGCGCGACGGGCGCCGGGACGCCAAGACCGGCCAGTGGATCTTCAAGCCGGTCCCGGACCGCGGCAAGAGCCCCAACGACCAGGCCGCCACCCAGCACGAACGGCGCTTCGACCTGATCGACCTCGACGCGTTCGGCTACGACACGCCCGCGCGGATCGCCGCGTGGACCGCGCACCTGGCGGGCCTCGAACAGCATCTGCGGCTGCTGACCGACACCGAGGGCATGCTCACCACCGGTGGCATGCCCGAGTACCTGTTCCGCCGCACCGGCGGGGTGGTGGGACTGCTGGAGAAGCTCATCCAGACCGGCTGCCGCCGCGCGATCCGCGACCGCAGCGAGCGGCTGACCATCGACCTGCTCGACGGGTTCGCGGTCACCCCGACCGACCTGCCCGACCTGGACGCCGCCTCCGGCGAGCAGCCCCACATCCCCGCCCCGGCCAGGAAGAAGGCGGCGCGAGGGCGCAACACGGTCTTCGACGACGCCGGCCCCAGCGGGGCAGTAAGTTGACCACCGCCCCCGCCCCGCTCGCGCGCAGTCTCGCGCCCCTGTCGCAGGAGTCCCTGGCCGGCTACGTCCTGCGGCTGGCCCACCGCCTTCGCCGACCACCCGGGCGCATCGGCGTGCTGACCGGCCTCGCCCCCTACCGGCTGGGGCGCATGGCCCGCCTGCCCGCACACCTGCTGGTCGACCTCGGGCCCGAGCGAGCGGCGGCGTTCGCCGCCGCCACCCGCCTGAGCCCACCCGAAGTCGCCGCCCTGGGCCTGCGCCAGTACGCCGCCACCTACCCGCCGATGGCCCAGGCCGGCACCCGGACCGATGGCCGGGTGGGCTTCAACGTGTGGGCGTTCACCACCGCCAGCCGGTTCTGCCCCGACTGCCTGGCCGGAGACGGCAGCCCCATCGAGCACGAGCACGGCGGCGCCTGGAGCCATCGCTGGCACCTTCCCGTCGTCTTCGCCTGCACACGCCACCGCCGACTGCTGGAACACCTGTGCCCGAACTGCCGGCGGCCCGCCAACCTCTCCTACGACGGGCGTGCCAGCGCCATCCTCCACCTGCAAGGCGCCAGCCTGCACCCCGCACAGTGCCGCAACCTCGCACTGGACGCGCCTTCGCGCAAGCCCCGCCCGCTGTGCGGCGCCGACCTCATCACGTCCGATCCCGTCATGCGGTCGCTCACCCCGGCCCAGCTGACCACCGTGCTCCGGCTCCAGGAGCGCCTCGACCAGCACCTGTGCGCCGGCGCTGGCACCGGTTCGCTCTTCTTCCCGGACCTGGTGGCCGTCAGCCAGCTCATCAAGATCACCTGGCCCATCGCCGCTGACCATGCACCGCTGCCCACCGCGCTGGCGGACACACTGGACACGCACATCCAGGACGTACGCCGACGCACCGCCGACCTCCCCCGCGGGCACAACGGCCGCGAGGTCATCGGCCCCCCGGCACCGGCCGCCGCGACGGCGGCCCTGCTCGCGATGAGCGAGCACCTCCTGGCCGAGCCGGACGCGGCCACCCTGCGCGAGGCGATGCAGGCCCTCGCCCGCACGGCGTTCGACACCGACCGGCTCCGCTACGCGGGGATCATCCGCCGCCAGCTGTCCACGCCGCTGGCCCTCGCCCTGTCCCGCCAGCAGTTCGGGTTCCACGCCACCGCCGGCGCCGGCACCTCCGGCGTCCTGCGGGTGGCCTCCCGTCCCTGCCTCTTCGCCCCCCGGCACGTCCCCCAGCTCCTGCCCACCGACTGGTACGAACGCCACCTCGCGGACTTCACCGCCCACCTGACGGTCACCAGCCGCAGCAACACCCGCCTCGTGCGCCGGGCCGCCGCGCTGAAACTCGCCGAGATGACCCTGGGCGGCACGCGGGACGACGGCGCACGCCTGCTCGCCATCCCGCCCGGCCACGCCGTCTCCGGCTTCAAGCAGCTGCGGGCACGTACCCCGGACGCGCACTGGGGACAGTTCCTGGCCGCCGTGGAGGCGATCGCCGCCGAACTCGACGGGCAGGACCAGCGGATCGACTACGCCCGGCGCCGCGCGGCCCTCAGCGCGTGGGCCATCCCCGAGGAGCACTGGGCCGCCCTGGCCGCCGGCCTGCCCACCGCACGCGCGATGCGGCTCCCGGCCTCGGTCCTGCTCTGGGCCCGCGTGACCGAGGGCGAGTACCTGTTCAGCCCGCTGGTCCGCGCCGACGGCACAGGGCCGCAGCTGGAGGGCGGGGGCGATCTGGTGCGCGAGGCGGCTGGCCTCCTGGGGGTGCGCCGCGGCGACAAGGCCCGCCTCCTTGAGCGCCTGGCCCCCTACGCCGAAGAGCTCGCCGCCCGGTGCGACGCCCGGCCCGCGGCCGAACCGGCCCCGCGGCAGGAAAGGTGACGGGCCGCCCGCTGCCCCGCAGCCTGGCCCCGCTGCCCGAGGAGTCGATGGCCGGCTTCCTGCTGCGGCTCTCCTTCCGGATCCGCCGCTCGCCGGCCCGCACCGCCGAACTGGCCGGCCTCGGCCCGGTCCGGGACGGCCGCCTGAGCACCGACCACCTCCTGGGCCTGGCACCGGCCGCGGCCACGGCGTTCGCCGCCGCCACCCGCCTCACCGCGAGCGAAGTCGCGCACCTGGGACTTCGACGCTTCGAAGACGCCTACCCCGCGCTGAAGGCCGTGCCCGCCCACCGCCGCATCGCCACCGCGTTCTTCGCCCGCACCTGGGCCTTCACCCTCGCACCGCGCTTCTGCCCGACCTGCCTGGCCGGCGACGGCAGCCCCATCCAGGACCTGCTCGGCGGTGCGTGGAAGGCCAGCTGGCACCTGCCCGTCGTCTTCGCCTGCCCCGCCCACCAGCGGCTGCTCGCCCACCGGTGCCCGCACTGCGGCGGATCGCCCAATCCGATCCACCACCGCCGGGCCGCCCTGCTCCACCGGCCCAGCACACCGGGCATCCACCCGCTGGCCTGCCGCGGCGACGCCGCCCCGCCGGGCAGCGGCCGTCCCGGTGCCTGCGGACCCGTCTGCGGCGCCCGACTCGACCAACCCCCACCCGGCGCACACCCGCCACCTGCCACGGGCGGCGTCGGGAGGCTGATCGGCCTCCAGCAGCGGCTCCAGGCCCGGCTGCACGGCGCCGGCCCAGCGCCGGGCGGGGCGTACTTCCTGGATCTCGCCGCCACCAGCCAGCTGATCACCCTCAGCTGGCCCGCCCCCGCCGACGGCCTCACCCTGGAGCCGTCGATGCTGGATCTCATCGACGACCACGTCGAGACCACCCGAGCCGGCGCCCAGGACCGCACAGACCGGGGCCTGCCGAACCCACAGGCCCCGGACCGGTGGGCCGCACCCCAGGACAGCGCCACCTGCGGCGCCCTCCTGTTGGCCGCCGAACACCTCCTGGGCGACGAGCACGACCCGGGCGACGTGCGCGAGCGGCTCCAGCCCCTGGCCGAGGCCGCCTTCCGGCGCGACGCGAGCGCGTACACCGCGCTGCGAGGCAAGACCATCTCACCGCGCCTGGCCCGCGCGCTCGTGCGCCACCGGCACGGCTTCCACGCCGCCGGCCGCACCGAGAACGACAGCGTGCGCGTCGCCTCCCGCGACTGCCGCTTCGGCCCCCAACACGTCCCGCCCTACCTCCCCCAGCCCTGGTACGACCAGCACTTCGCCGACTTCGCCGACCGCCTGAACAACCCCACCAGCTACACACCCCGGCACCTGCGACGAGCCGTCAGCCTCAAACTCGCCGAGATGGCGGCCGGCGGCTCCTACTCCCAGTGCGCCCGCCTGCTCGGCATCCCCGTCGCCAAGGCCACCAGCACGATGAGCAAGCTCCGCCCGCAGATGGGCCCCACCCTGTGGCGGGACTTCGAGCACCGCGTGGACCAGATCGCCCGCCGCCTCGACGACGACCAGACCCGCGTCGACTACACCCGGCGCCGCACAGCCCTCACCTACTGGCAGCTGCCCGCCGAACACTGGGCCGAACTCTTCGACGACCTGAGTTCCCGCTTCCCCCGGATGGCCGGCGACGACGGACGGCTGACCGCCACCGTCCTGGTGTGGACCGACATCACCCAGGCCGAATACACCCACAGCCCCGTGCTGACCGGCCTCCGCGAGGCCAAGGCGGACTCCAGACGGCTCATCGACAACATCACCCAGACCTACACCCCCGCCAACCAGAAGGCAGGACGCCTCGTCCTGCGCCGGCGCATCACCGCCTACGCGGACCGCCTCGCCCAGCGTCTGGACCACGGACCCCGACCCGAGCGGCCGACGGAGTGAAGTCCTGCAGAGTGACCCCACCCCGGCCGGTCAGCCGCGTTGTCTGCGGGCACGCACAGTAGCCCAGTGGCGTAGGCGTTCGGTGATTTGGGCTTCGTAGCCGTTGCGGGTGGGCTGGTAGTAGGTCTCGCGGTCCATGCTGTCGGGGAAGTAGTCGGCGCCGGAGAAGCCGTCGGTGGTGTCGGGGTCGTACTGATAGTCCTTGCCGTAGCCGAGGTCCTTCATCAGCCGGGTGGGGGCGTTGAGGATGTGGGCGGGTGGCATGAGCGAGCCAGTGCGGCGGGCGGATCGGTGGGCGGCATTGAAGCCGCGGTAGACGGCGATGGACTTGGGGGCGGTGGCGAGGTAGACGACGGCCTGGGCGACGGCCAACTCGCCTTCGGGGGAGCCGAGCCGCTCGTAGACGTCCCAGGCGGCGAGGGCCTGCTGGACGGCGTGGGGGTCGGCGATGCCGACGTCCTCGTTGGCGAAGCGGACCAGGCGGCGAGCGACGAACAGCGGGTCCTCGCCGCCGTCGAGCATGCGGGCGAGCCAGTACAGGGCCGCGTCCGGGTCGGAGCCGCGCATCGACTTGTGCAGCGCGGAGATCAGGTTGTAGTGGCCCTCCTGCGCCTTGTCGTACAGCGGGGCGCGCTGCTGGATGTGGCGGGCGAGCGCGGCGGTGTCCAGGGGCGTCTCGGGGCCCGGGAGGGCCTGGAGCTGTTCGGCCATGTTGAGGACGTAGCGCCCGTCGCCGTCTGCCATGGCGATCAGGGCACGGCGGGCGTCGTCGTCCAGGGGCAGCCGGTGGCCGGTGAGCTGTTCGGCGCGGTCGAGCAGGGTCGACAGGGCGGCTTCGTCGAGGCGTTTGAGGACCAGGACCTGGGTGCGGGAGAGCAGGGCGCCGTTGAGTTCGAAGCTCGGGTTCTCGGTGGTGGCGCCGATCAGGATGACCGTGCCGTCCTCGACGTAGGGCAGGAAGCTGTCCTGCTGGGACCGGTTGAAGCGGTGGATCTCGTCGACGAACAGCAGGGTGCCCTGGCCGATGCCGCGCCGGCGTTGTGCGGTGGCGAAGACCTTCCGCAGGTCGGCCACGCCGGAGAAGGTGGCCGACACCGGTTCGAAGGCCAGGTCGCCGGCGTGGGCGAGGAGCCGGGCGATGGTGGTCTTCCCGACGCCGGGCGGGCCCCACAGGATGGCGGAGGCGAGGCGGTGCTGGGCGACCATGCGGCCCAGCGGGGCGTCCGGGGCCAGGAGGTGGTCCTGTCCGACGACGTCCTCCAGCCGGGTGGGGCGAAGGCGGTCGGCCAGTGGCCGGGCGGGCTCATCGCCGAAGAGCGGCAGCATCGCGTCGTTCGGTTCCATCGGTCTCTCGGCTGGTAGGAGGTGGACATGACGGGTCTTGCCCGGGGTGCCCCTGCGGGGGCTCAGCCGCTCATGGTGGGCTCGGGGCGCTCATCGCGCACCGGGGCGCTCGTGCCGCGGCAGTTGTTCGACGACCAGGTCGTAGGAGTGCTCGACGGCGTCGGTGACCAGTCGCCTGGTGATGCCGGGGCCGGGCGCGAGTGAGATCCAGTGCCGTTTGTCGAGGTAGCGGCCCGGGGTGATGGTGGCGTGGTGGCGTGTCTGGGCGTGGGCGTGTTCGGGTTCGCACTTGACCGTGATGATCTGCTCGTTGGGGTCGTCGGTGACGATCAGGAAGATCTTGCCCGCGACCTTGTACACGTCCAGGTGCTCGGTGAACGGGTAGCCGTGGTCCGTTCCGGGCAGTGCGAGGGCGGTTTGGCGGGCGGTGTCCTGGAGCCGGTCGCCGGCGGTGCTCACCGGGCCGCCGCCGTTGCGGTGCCGTAGGTGTGCGGGTCGACGGGCTGCTCGGCCTTGGGCAGGCGGGCAACGACGAGCCGGTAGGAGTCGATGACCAGTTCCTGGACCAGCTGCTCGTCGATGCCTTCTCCGCTCCCCAGGGTGATCCAGTGCTTCTTGTTCATGTGGTAGCCGGGGGTGATGTGGCTGTACTGCTCCCGCAGGGCGTGGGCCTCGCCGGGGTCCGCCTTGAGGATCACGACGGGACGCCCGGGGACCTCGGTCATCAGCATGAACACCTTGCCGCGGACCTTGAAGACCTCCCAGTCGTCACCGAAGGGGTGCTCCAGCTGGGCTCCTGGCAGTTCCTCGGCGCAGTCGGCGGCGGTCTTGTGCAGGGTCGATCCGTTCATGGTTACCTCGTTCCTCGGGTGATGGCGGCGAAGGCCGCGAGCGGCGCGCCAAACGGTCGCGGCGGCACCCCTATCCTTTCCCCGAAAACGGCAAATCGGGCGGTAGGCTGCGGACACGTGATGGTCGACAGAGGACACTCCAGGGCGGGCGGGCAGGCCGGAGCAGCCGAGGTTCCGCTGTACGGTTTCCAGCCCCCGGTCGGCACTCCGTACGGGCTGGAGGTGAGCACCGTCGAGGACTTCTTCGCCCAGCACGACGACTGGCCGTGGAACCCGCCCCGGCCGGGCCGTGCCACCTTCCACTACCTCATCGCGGTCACCGAGGGCGAGCTGCGGCACGACGTCGACCACCTCACCCGGACCCTCGCGCCCGGACAGTGGCTGTGGGTGCGTCCCGGACACGCGCAGTGCTGGCATCCACCCGGTGCCGCCCGCGGCCCGTTCGTCCTGTTCGAACCCGACGTGCTGCGGCCCGACATCGCCCGCCTGCTGGCTCCGGTCACCGCCCACGACGCGCCTGCCGTGCTGAACCCGCATCCCGACGACGCCGACTGGCTCCAGCAGACCGCGCTCCAGCTCCTGGACGAACACCGCGCTCTCGGGCGTCGCCCCCTGGACGTCCACCACGCCTTGCGGCGCAGCCTGCTCGAATCACTGCTGCTGCGCCTGGCGGGCGCCCCCGGCGTCGCCCCCAGCAGCGCGGCCACGGCCGGCGCGGGCCGCGGGGACAGGTACGGGCGCTTCCTGGACGCCTTGGAGCTGCACTTCCGTGAGCTGCATCAGGCTGCGGACTACGCACGCCTGCTGGACTGCTCGGTCCGCACCCTCAGCCGGGCCGCCCAGGACGCGACCGGCAAAGGGGTGCGGGAGCTGATCGACGAGCGACGCCTGCTCGAAGCCCGGCGCCTGCTAGGAGAGGGCCGGTGGGACGCCCGGGCCGTGGCCGCCCAGCTCGGCTTCACCGACCCCGCGAACTTCGGCCGGTTCTTCCGCGACCGCACCGGTCTCACCCCGGCCGCTTTCGCGGCCCGAGAAGCCGCATCCCGGCCGTGAGCGGGATGCGGCGGCCCGCGCGCCGCCGGCGCTCCAGGGGCCCGGCCACGGCGACCAGTTCTGACCGATGGATGTGGATGTGTCAGTCGTCAAGCAGGACGACGTGCTTGCCCGGCACGGTGCCCGACTCGACGTCGGCTTGGGCATCGCGCACCTGCTCCAGCCCTCGGTAGGTCTTCGCGGCCGGGACCTTGAGCCGGCCCTTGCCGATGGCCTGGAGCTGCTGCTGGAACACCCGGGCGGGCAGGTCGGCGGCCTCGCCCGCGTAGCTGGTCAGCCGCACTCCGCTGGGGATCATGAACGGGGTGAAGTCGGGGACGGTCCAGCCGCCGGCGAGGGCGCCGGTGAAGCAGACGGTGCCGTGCACCCGCACGCACCCCAGCGTGTCCGGCAGGGCCGTGCAGCCCACCAGCTCCAGCGCCGCGTCCACGCCCTGCGGCGCGAGGTCGCCGACCTTCTCGGCGATCTTTCCGTCGTCCACCACCGGGTGGTCGACGCCCATCGCCCGCAGTTCGCCAGCCCGCTCGGCATGCCGTGTGGTGGAGATGACGGTGGCACCCAGGTCCTTGGCCATCGTCGCCGCACTCAGCCCGACCGTGGAGGTGCCGCCCCGGATCAGCAGCGTCTGTCCGGCCTTCAGATCCAGGCCTCGGGTCAAGGATCCGTAGGCGGTCTGGAACATCTCCGGCAGCGCACCGACCACATCCCACGGCAGGGCGGTGTCGAACGCGATGACCTGTCCGGCGGGGACGGTCACGTACTGGGCGTAGGTCCCGTCGAAGGAGCGGCCCATGCCGCCCATCATGGTCGCGACCTGCTGCCCGGGCCGCAGCCCGGTGTCCTCGTCGGCCTCCTCGACCACGCCGACGCCCTCGATGCCGGGAACGCGCGGGTAGGTGACCTCCGCGTCCGACTCACCCTTGCGGGTGGAGACCTCGGACTCGTTGACGCCGAACGCCTTCACCCTGATCCGCACCCAGCCGGGCTTGCAGGCCGGCACCGGCACGTCCTTGATCTCCAGTGCGTCGAGACCGCCGGGCCTGGTGACGACGACGGCCCGCATCGTCGCCAGTGCCCCGTCACCGGCTGCTGTCGGTTGGTTCATGCCGAACTCCTTGTCGTGTCCGCCCCCGGGGATGTGAAGGTCCACCCGGGGCCCGGCGCAGGTACCCGGGCGATCCGCCCGCGGTGGGCCCGGGCCCCGCGCCCGGCCCCCGTGGTTGTCAGGGGCGGTCGATGCCCTCCCACAGGTCGAGGACCTGCTGGTAGTGGGCACTGGCCTCGAAGGGAGGGTTGCCGACGCTGCCCGAGATCGGCCGGTCCGTGACTGCCGGCCACAGGCGGGACTGCTCGCCGGTGGCGAAGTCGAGCAGTATGTCGCGGATCCGCGTGTCACGCTCGGCCTGTTCCTGGCTGCGGCCCAGCTTCTCCTGGCCGACCAGGGCGTACATCTCGGTGCCGTGCACGGCGGGCGCACCCTCGGCGGGGCCGATCACCAGGAGATGGGCGTTGCCGCCCGCGGCTGCGTGGGCCAGGGCACCGCGGGCGGCGGGGATCGCGAAGAGGTAGTCCGCCATGACCGCAGCGCGAACCTCGGCTGGGGTACGGCCGCCCTGGTCGTAGGCAGCGACGATCTTCTTCGCGCGGGAGCGGGAAATCCGCCACCCCGCGACCTCGTCGACGACGCGGTCGCAGGTGCCCGGGTCGAACCGGTCGAGGTCGTTCGCCACCCACCAGCCCATATCGTCACTGGCCATGCTCAGCAGCACATCGACATCGCGGTGCGCGCCCGAGGCAAGAACGTCCATCGGATGGGCGTGCACCACCGCGCCGGGCTGCCCGATGTCCAGGACGACGCCAGTGGCCTTGTTGTCCACCCCGCCGCGGACGCCGAGGTCCGTCGGAAGGACCTTGCGAAGGGCGTCCCGCAGGGAGAACGGGTCCAGGTCGAGCAGCTTCTCCGGGTTGTACGCGACGCCGAGCTCGGTGACGAACCGCTCCGCGAGCTCCTCGGCCCACCAGGCCGGGATGGAGCGGGCGGGCCCGCCGGAGAACCCTGCCAGGCGCCGGTACAGGCCGTCGGCGGAGGAGGCGCCGAGTAGCCCAAAGGTGGTGTAGGCGCCGCCGCTGTGACCATAGACGGTCACATTGGCGGGGTCGCCGCCGAAGTGGGCGATGTTCCGCTGGATCCAGGTCAGCGCGGCGATGACGTCCTGGAGGAAGAGGTTGCTGGCCTCGGCGAGCTTCCCGCCGTACTGCGAGAGCGAGAGCGGGCCCAAGGCGCCGAGCCGGTAGTTGATGGACACGCCCACCACGCGCCCCGTCGCGACGAGGCCGGCTGCGTTCGAGGTGATCTGCGTGTTCGCGCCGTACTCGAATCCGCCGCCGTGGATGTACACCGTCACCGGCAGCGCCTTGCTGGCCGGCTGCTCGGGGGCCCACACGTTCAGGTTCAGGCAGTCCTCGCCCATGCCGCTGTCCGCTTCCAGCCAGTCGCCGCTGTCGGGCTGGATCGAGACGACGCCCTTGCTGTCATAGGGCAGGTCCGGATCGAAGTCCGCGACCACGGGACGGCGGTACCGCTCGGCAGTGGCGTACGGGATTCCCCACCAGGACCGCACCCCAGGTGCGGTCGGGCCCTTGGGAGCGGAGGCGTTCATGATCTGTCCTTCCGGCGGAATTGGGGCGCTTCACGTCTGTCGGCGGCTGTTCGCTCCCGGTGACGCTCTCCTATCGTTCCCCCGGATCCGACAAATCGCCCTGCGGGCCGCGGTCACGTAATGGTCGCCAGGTGACACTTATCGGCTCTGCTCATTGAGCGGATGGGAAATGTAATCGCTGGCGGAGTCGGCAACGGGTGTGTTGGCCGGGCCCTCCCCCGCGGAGGGCGGTCAGCTGGGATACTGCGGTCCGATCAGCAACTCCGGCGAGCCGCTGCAGTGGCGCCCGACATCGGTCACGTCTCGGCTGAACCCCGCCTCCAAGGGACCGAGCCGACCTGCCGTCAACCCGTTGACCGACCCGCCATTTCCCCCTGAATCCAAGCGATCATGGTGACAGTCATCACCGGTATGTGTCATCTATCGGCGGTAGTCGCAGGCGAAGCAGCGTGCAGGCCGCCCTCGGCGTCGATCACCCACGACCAGCCGTGCTCGTAGAGGAAGGCGCTGATGGCGTTGGGGTTGCCCTCGCCGAGCGGCCAGGTTCGGTGCGGGATGGCGTCGCCGGGCCGAGGACCGCGGACAGCGGGGGCGGAGATCACGACGGACAGAGGGGGCCTCCTTCGGGCAGGCGCTGCGGGGTCGTCCATGTTGACTTGGACTGCCCCGATTTGCGTAGTCCGTTCGAGGGTTCGTCTGCCGCAGGCGAACACGCCTGCGCCCGGACCGAGTTGGTCCGGGCACAGGCGCGTTGTGTCGGCGGGGGTGGCGCGGCGGAGGGTCGCCGGCCTGGTTGGGGAAGGGGACTGCGGGGTGGTCGGCCCCGGTCCGGATCGGGAGGCCGGCGAACCTGGCGGCGAGGTCTGCCGCACCAAGCCCAACGCCTCCGTCGGCGTCTCAGCGTGTTTTGCGGATGGCGTCGGTGGCGGCCTGGGCGATGGCGGCAGGGGCACTGGAGGGCCGGGGCAGGTGGAGCAGCGTGGTCCCTGGTAGGTGCAGGGACTCTTTGGTGAGGGTGAGTTGGAGTACGGCGCAGCCGGCCTTGGTGAGGCGGTTGATGCGGGTGACCGCGTTGGCGGTTTCGTCGCCGAAGTAGCGGGCATCGGTGACGATCACGAGGAGGCGGCCGGTGCCGGGGCTGCTGAGGTCGAGGCCGTGGTCGAGTGCATCGATGGCGTCGGCGAGGTTGTGCCTGCCACCGCTGGCGTTGAACGTCGTCACGCGCTCCGGCGCCCGGTGGGTGGGCCGGGTCAGCGCGGTCAGATGCGCGTCGTAGGCGATGGTGGCGGTGCGGGAGTCGGGGCCGGTCATGGCCGCTGCGCGGGCCACGATCCAGGCAGCGGATGCGACGGGCCCGCAGGCGGCCGACATGGAGCCGGAGACGTCCACGGCGATCCCCGCCCGCAGCGGCGGGGTGGGTGAGTTGCGGCGGCGGGTGGCGGTGAACGGCTCTGCGGTGGGCACCGACCCGCTCGCGCGCTGGGCGTCACGGGCGAGAGCCGCGCGCATGTTGAGGCGGCCGGGCGGGGTGGGGCTGGTGGTCCGCTCCTCGGTCCGTTCCCGATAGGCCGCTGCTCGAAGCGCGCGACTCAGGCGCGCGGCGGCACTCTGCTCGGCGGCGGTGGGCCTGCGGGTGCCGGTGACCGGGTTGCTGGAGGGCATCGGTGTGCCGTCGGGGCTGACGGTGGCGCTGCGCGAGTTGAAGACCGACTTGGCGGTGGCGGCGGCCTTGCGCCGCTGGTCCGCCTGCTGGGCGCGGCCCTGGGCCTGGGCCTTGGACCGCGCGGCAACGGCGCTGTCTGCGGCAGTCCGTGCCGCGAGGTCGGCGGCGTCGTTGGCGGCCATGTTGTCCATGACGACCACCACGGCGCCGGACAGCAGATCGGTGAGGTCCTCCGGCGCGGCGGGCAGGGCGGGGGCAGCGGTGTCCAGGGCGTCGCACCAGTCCTGGGCGTGCGCGAGCATGGTGGTGGCGTCGTGGTCGGCGCACCGGTGGGCCGCGGTCCAGATGCCGGTGAGAGTGGCCAGCAGGTCGGCGCCCAGCACCTGTTCGCACAGATCGGCGACGGCTTTGGTCTCGCCGCCGTCCAGGATACCGGCGTCACGGCGGCCGAGGATCAGGGCCGCCACGCCGGCGGCCTGCTCGATTCCCTGGAAGGCGGGTTTGGCGATGTCGGGCATGACCAGGGTCCGGGCACTGGTGCGCAGGTACGTGCGGTCCATCGGCCGCCTGGTCAGGTGAGCGCCTTCGACACGGCTCTCCTCCAGTAGGAGCGCCGCCTCGACGACGCGGGGGTCCGCGCCGGTCGGCTCCACCCATACGGAGTGGGCCGCATGGGCCGCCTCGTGGACGAAAACTCCCCAGGCAGCGGGATAGCGCTCCTCGTCGCCTACGATCCGCGGATGGACCTCGTGGGGCTGGAGAGGCTCGAACAGCGTGGCGTCGAACTCGACCTCCGCCAGGCCGGGGAAATAGGCGGCCGGTGCGCCGCTGCGGGTGCCGGGGCGGCAGGTGACGAGCAGGTCCTGGCGGCCGGACAGCGCGACCAGCCGATCACCCAGCTCGGCTCCCACGCGCAGCCACGCGGCCGGGGAGGACCGGGGCTGTGCGGGCGGGGCGCCGTCGTCGTCCCAGCGCGCGAGATCGGCGGCGTCGTCGGGTGCGGTGGCCGGGGACTGGACGTGGTGATGGGCGCTCATCGCTGGCGGCCCCGGTTCGCGGGTCCGGCGGGCTGCTGAGCAGCCGGGGCGGTGGTGGCGGGGAGCTGTCGGCCGAGGGTGAGCGGCTTGACGTTCTTGACGCCGGCGATCTTGCTGACGGCGGCGGCGACGACGTCGCGGTCCTCCAGAGGAGCGATCCCGATCAAGTTCGCCCACGCGGCCTCGCGGCCGAGGACGGCCTCGGTCTTCTGGTAGCTGAGCAGCTCCCGCAGCTGGGGGGCCCAGCCCAGCTCGCCGAGCTCGACCTGGCCGGCGAGGTGCCGGGCGACCCGGACCACCCGGGCATCGACCCGCAGCGCCTGGGCGAGGTCATAATCGGTCCCGACCTGGATCTGCACGCTGAACCGGGACGCCAGCGCCTCCGTCAGGATCGCCCCGTGTACGCCCGGATTGTGGCCCGCGACCACGAAGAAGCCGGGCTCGGCCGTGACGGTCTCGCCCTTGTGCGCCTTGACCTGGATCTGGCGGCGCCCGTCCATCGCCGGATACATCGCCGACAGAACCTTGGGCGAGATCAGGGTGGCGTCGTCGATCAGCAGGGCGCGGCCCTCGGTCATCGCGGTGACCAGCGGACCGTACTGCCAGACGTAGCCCCCGCTGTCGTCCAGCGTGTAATCGCCAATCAGGTCGCCGACCGTGGTGTCGCCATCGCCCGCGACGGTGAGCAGATCGGGGAACGCGGCCTCCACCAGGGACGTCTTGCCGGTGCCGGGGGGACCGTAGAGCAGCACCGGCACGTCGGCGGCACGCAGCCGCGCCAGCGCCTCGACGTCGGGCAGGGAGGCCAGCTCCCGGGGGTGGTAGAGCTGGCCGCCCGCGCGGCGGATCGGACCGACCTGCCTGGGCGTCTTCGGTGCGGGCGGGGCCGTGCGGGCCGTGGCCGCCTGGGCCCGGGGAGAGTGCGTGCCCGGTGGACTGATCACCACGACCGCCGCGGCGGAGACGGTCTTCCCGTTCGCGCGGAACTGCCTTCCGGTGCCGAGCTGGTCGGCCTCTCCGCGCTGAACCAGCGTGTTGACCGCTTGCTGGACAGCACCGTGGGAGTGCCCCAATGCCTTGGAGATCTCCCCGATGGTGAGCGGGTCCGCCGGCCGGTCGGCCAGCAACTTGGCGACCTTGGCCCGCAGTTCGCCGGGCCTGGCGTGTGCTGGTTTGACGGGCGGTGCGGGTGTGGTCAAAGCGAGGAACCTCCAACGGGTTCGCGGGCGGGCGGGGTTGGCAACGTGCTGGGATGGCGGGGCCGCTCTCGGAGCGGATCAAGGGCGGGACGTTCACCGAGACCGTGGGGGCGAGGCCGGCCCGCTCACGGGGTGGAGGTCGACGGGCAGCTCGCTGGCTGCCGAGCAGGCCCGTGCGTCCGGTCCGCGCTGGGTTCCGTCGCTGGGCAGCAGCAGCCAGGAGCCTCCTCGAAGCCGGCCCCGATTAGGATCCGCAGCGCGGCGGCGTTGTAGCCGGTGGTGGTGATCTCGCCGGTGGCGGTGCGCCGGATCGGCATGAACTGCTGGGCGGTGCGCACTGCGGGCGCCCCCGCCTCGTGGACGGGCGAGGGCCCCTGGGCGGAGTCGAGAGGATGCGAGGTCAGGACTTCTCCGTGGTGTTCGGTTCGGGGTTTGGAGGGTTCGGGCGGCCGGTTCCAGCCGTGTTCCGGGGGCGGGACTCGACGGTCAGCGGGCGCGGCGCTGCTGCGGCAGCGTCCGCGGTGCAGCCGAGGCCGGCTGCGGGGCTGCCTCTGGGCGCCTGGCCGTGGTGCGCGTACGAGCCGCCTCCGCGCGGCGGCTCTCCGCCGGAGTGGTGAACAACTCGTCGCTCGCGTAGCGGAACGCGCCGGCGGCGTCCTCCAGCAGCTCGGCCTGGATCCGCTGGGGCGCCCGGGCGGCATCGGCCAGGATCTCGGGGATGCGTGCGTCCAGCAGGCCGGCCTCGCGGGGCAGCCCGTACGCGGAGGCGACGGCATGGCGGGCGGTCGCCTCGATCGTGGCGGACCACGCCGTCGGCAGGTTCGGGCCCTCGGGCACGATGCCGCAGACCGTCGGTCCCAGGTTGGCAAGGGCCCGCGGCAGGGTGGCCTCGTCGTCGATGGCGGCCATGAGGGCCACCTCAAGGGCCGTGTACGACGCGGCCCCCAAGCGGGAGAAGAGGTGTCCGTTGTGCAGCCAGGCGACTGCCTGCTGCTTCGGGCCGGGGGTGGGGGCGGGCAACTCCGGTAGCTCGATCACCATTTCGCCGGGGCCGGCGGTCGTGGCGAGGGCCCGCCAGAAGCGGGCCAGCTGCGCGGTGCCCTTGAGAGTGTCGGCGTTGGCCAAGGCGGTCAGCACGGCGGGGTCGAGCGGGTTCTGCGGACGCGGGTACACCTGTTGGGCGAGGCGGAAGCTGGCGTCGGCGAGGGCCAAGCAGCCCCTGGACGGCTCCAGCGTCCGGCTCGCGGCGACCAGCAGGTCGGCGACCGGGGCGCTGCCCAGGCCCTCGTAGGCGGCGTTCAGCAGGCGGCGGCTGTCCAGGAGTGCGGGTTGCGGGGAGTCGGTCATGGTCGTCTCTACGTGGTGAGTTCAGCGCCGCTGGCTGGGGGCGGGGGCGCTGACCAGGGTGCTTGTGGTGGCGGCGGTGCCGGGCTCCGCACTCGAGCGGGGCAGCTGGGTGCCGTGGGCGAGGGCCGCAGTGCGCCGTTGGGCCGGAGCAGTGAGGGCCTCGGCACTCACCGGGGTGACGACGGCGATCTTCCGGTCGGTCGCGTCAAGGTGGAGGCCGGTGGTGCTGCGCAGCAGGGGCTCCGGGGAGGCGAGGTCGCGGCAGAGTGCGGCGGCGAGGCGGGAGGGGGTGTTCGCGCTGATCTCCGCCATCCAGTACCCGCGGGCCCGGTAGCAGCTGATCCGGGCGGCGGGCTTTCCGCGCAGGTCGTGGAGGGCACTCGGGACGTCGCAGTGGGCGTTGACGTAGCCGTCGGGCGAGCGGAAGGAGACGGAGCCGCGGGGCTCGACGGTGCTCTGCCACCCCGCCTCGGCAAGGGGCAGGAGACCGAGGGCCAGGACTCCGGCCTGGAAGGGCTGGCGGGAGTCCGGCCCGGCTTCGTCCAGCATGGCGAGCGCCTCGTCGACTACGCCGGCGATCAGCTCGGGCGGGGCAAGGTCGCCGCTGGTGATGCGCCAGGCGACGCTCGCTCCCCGGTGCTGGGCACCCCAGACCCGCCAGGCGGCGCTCTGCCGCGTCGGGGTGTCGGTGCCGTCGGGCCAGGCGACGCCGAGCCTGCCGCACGAGCTGGTCATCGAGTTCGTGCCCAACGTCCAGCCCTGGGAGGCGAGATGGTCCTTGATCTGTTCGGCGCCGCCACGGCCGGGGCCGGCGTAGTGGCGGGGGGTTACGGTGACCAGCTCCGGTCCGGGTTCGGGGCTGAGGGCCGGTTCGACGGCGGTTCGGTCGGGGGTGGTCGGCAGCGGGTTCTCCAGGTCGGTCGGGGGCGCCAGCTGGGGGCGCCATCGCGGCAGGGTGGCGACGGCGGCGGGTTCGATCGTGACGCGGGCCAGGTGGTGGGCGGGGATTTCGCTGCGGCGGCGCAGCGCCGCGTCCGAGGCCAGCGTCCCAGCGGCCAAGCGCAGGAACGCCTCGGGAGCCCACGGCGAGGCGATGACCTCCCACGCCAGGTCGGAGCGGGTGTTGCCCAGGCTGAAGGCGAGTATGCGCTCCGGGTGGGAGGGCACCAGGAGGGTGGCGGCGCCGGGCGAGTGGATGAACGTCCGCCAGGGGCCCTGCTTGATCGTCCATCCGGCGTCGGAGAGGATCCGCGCGATGTCGTCACCGGCCCTGCGGTCGGCAAGGACGGTGGCTGGATCGCTGTCGAGTCGGCCGGCGGCGTCCAGGACAAGGCCGTGGGTGAGTTCGTAGGGCGTCCTGGGGCTGAACCAGGCACACCAGAGCTCCGTGGCGTCCTGCTCCCCGCTGTCGTAAGCGGAGAGCTTCCAGTGGTTCTGGAGGATGCGGCGGCCGAGGGGGAAGTCGCCGCGCTCCAGGGCCATGCGGCGGCAGGGGCTGACGAGCAGGAGTTCTTCGGGGGTGCTGTCCGGGTCGTGCTCCCACCCGTACGCGGAGACGAGGTGGTCGCCCAGGTCGCTGGGCGCGGTGCCGGTGCCGGCCAGCTCCAAGGGGCGGACGGCGACCAGTTCGTCGGTGTCGGTGGGCAGGTCGGTCTCCAAGAACAAGGGGTGGGCGGAACGGCGCCGCGTCGTCCGGGGCTCCGTCGGCGGTCACCGCCGTGAGGCACCCGCGGTCGCGGGGTGAGCGGCGGCCGGGTTGCCGGCGGGCGCGCTGGTGCTCGTGGTGGACAGGCTGGGCAGCGAGCGGGTGATGGCGGCGGCCCGGCGGCCGGTAGCGGTAGTGAGGGACTGCGCGGTGACCGGGGTGACGACGACGACCTCCCGGTCGGTGGCGTCCAGGCGCAGGTGATCGGGATTGCGGATCAGGGGCCGGGGGTCGGCGGCGTCGCGGCACAGGGCTGCGGCCAGCCGGGAGGGGGTGTTCGCGCTGATCTCGACCTCCCAGAATCCGAGCGCCCGTCGGCAGGAGATGCGGGCGGCCGGTCGGCCGCGGAGTTCGTACAGGGCGTCCGGGGGTCCGCAGCGGGCACTGAGGAATCCGTCGGGCGACTCGAAGGTGGCGGCGCCCTTGGGGGTGACCTCGCTGGTCCAGCCCGCTGCTGCCAGCGGGAGGAACCCCAGCGCCAGGGCGCCCGACTCGAACGGTGTCCGGCCGGCCTTGTCGGCTTCGTCCAGCATCACGGTCGCCTCGCCGATCAGACCTTCGAAGATCTCCTGGGGGACCAGGCGCCAGCCGGTGACCCGCCAGGCGACGCCCGCGCCGCGGTGCTGGGTGCCCCAGACCCGCCACGGTGCGTACGTCCGCTCGCGTCCCCAGCCGCGCGGCTTGTCCGACTCGGTGGGCCAGGCGACGCCCAGCCGGCCGCACGCGCTGGTGAGGACGCCCTCTGCGCCGACCCATCCCTCGGCCTCGAGACGGTGCCGAAGCCGGTCGACGGCGTCGACGCTGGGCCCGGCGTAGTGGCGAGGGGTGACCGCGACCAACGCCGGAGGCGGGCTGGGCTGTTCAGCACCGGCCTCGTCCGAACCGGCGGGCGCGTGCGCCTCTTCGGCGGCGAGGCCGGGCAGCAGCGTCGTCCAGCGTGGCGGGAGGGCGGTGCTGGCCGGCGCGGTCGAGACCCGCTCGCGGTGGTGGGCGGGGATCTCGCCGTGGCTGCGCACCGCTGAGTCCTCGACCAGGGCTGTCGCGGCGACGCGCAGCAGCACCTCCGGTGTCCGGGGCGACATGGAGATCGACCAGGCCAGTTCGGAACTGGTGTTGTTCATGCTGAACGACAGGGCCCGCTCGGGAAGTTCGAAGGTGTGGGCCGCGCCGGTGTTGCCGGTGGGGGTGGTCATGCGAACGCCGGGGAGAGGGTGTTCAATCTCCTGCCAGCCGGTATTGGCGAGCAGCTCTCCCGCGTCGTCGGCCACGTCCCGGCGCACCAGGACGCTGTCGGGTTCGCTGCCCAGGCGCCGGGCGGTCTCCAGCACGAAGCCGTAGGTGAGTTCGTGCGGTGTCTGAGGGCTGAAGCACGCCCACCACAGCCACTCCGCGGACGGGGACTCGCGGGCGGTGAGCATCCAGTTGTCGGCCAGCAGGAGGTTGCCGGACAGGAAGTCGCCGTGCTGCAGCCGCAGCCGTCCGCAGGGGCTCTCCAACTGCGGGTTCTCGCCGTCGGAGACCACTCGCCACTGGTACTCGGCAGCGAGGTGGCGCAGAAGGTCGAACGGCGCGGTGCCGGGGCCAGCGAGTTCCAGCGGGCGGACGGCGACCAGGTCGTCGATGTCGGGATCGGCAGGCAGCGAGATCTCCAGGAGCACGAGGGGGCGGGGTCAGGACGGGCGGCGCCGCGGAACCGGCACGGACGCGCTGCTGCCGGTGCGCGGCCGGTCGGACAGCGGCAACGCGGTGGACACCGGCCGGGCCGCGGTGCTCCGGGCGCGAGCCGCGCCGGACCGTCCGGTGCGCGGCGGCCGTTCGGCAAGCGTCTGGGTGGTCAGCAGGTTCCGGTGCCGCGCCGGGAGCTGCCCGGCCCGGCGGACGACCGGGGCCAGAAGGGCGGCGGTCGCGGCGGTCAGCAGCGACTCGGGAGCGGTCGCGCCGAACCGCACCGTCCACGTGCCCTTCTCGGCGGCGCCGGTCAGCATCACCTCGCTGCCGGGGGCCTGCAGCGGGAAGGAGAGCGCTGCGTGCCGGTCGGGCGCGGAGACGAGCTCGTAGCCGTCCCGCTGGTGGCCGAACCAGCCGGCCGCGAGCAACGCCGCGCGGGCGTGGTGGCCGACGAGGCGGCCCGTACCGGCGAAGAGGTCCGGGGCGTGGCGGATGCCGGTGGCGGCCTCGTCGAGCAGGGCCCGGGTGATCTCGGCAGGCACTTGATGGCAGAAGCCGACCGACCAGCCGATCCCGTTCAGGGACAGGGGGGTCGGGTCTGGTCCGTTGGAGAGGGCGATGCCGCTGGTATCGCTCACGAGGACGACGTGGGTGGGCGAGTTGTAGGGGCGGAACCAGCCGTGCTCGGCGGTGAGGAGGGACGGCAGGTCCACCTCACCGGGCCCGGCGAGGTGGGCGGGCCGGACGGAGAGGAGCGGGTCGGTGGAGACAGGGGAAGCAGTGGGCACAAATCTCGTTCGGTCAGGGGGCCGGGACTCGGCCTCGGCCCGCAATCGGGGTGGCTGGACGCAGGGGACCAGCGGAGTAGACGACAGCTGGCGAGGTGCCTGCCGACACGCTCGTCCGGGCGGTGGCCGCGTGGACCCGGCGGCGCCCGTCGTCGGAAGGCGGTCCGGGATAGACCCCGCGCTCCTCGGCCAGCAGCAGGGCGTAGTCGAGCCGGGGCAGGAGTCGGCGGCGGACCGTCTCGGCCGCCCGGGCCGGTGACCTGCTGACGGTGAGACCGAACGGTGTCAGGTCCTCCACCGCGCCGGGGTCCGTGCCGGCCGGGACCAGCGGCGCGATCAGGTAGCGGCCTGTGCGCAAGGGACGGGGGACCACGACCAACTCCCGGCCCTGGCCGTCACGCAGCATCCCGAGATGGTCGTTGACGAACTCCAGCAGGGCCCATTGGGTGATCCCGAGGTCCCAGAGCCGCTCGTACACCTCGGTCAGGGCCGCCGACGTGCGCACGTCCGCCAGCTCCGGCCGCCAGGTACCGGGAAGTCGGCCGGCCACCGCTTCGGTGAACGCCTCCAGGGCGAGGTCGTCCCTCACCGCAGCCGCCCTCGCTCCACGGTGGCGGTCCGCAACGGGCCGGCCGGATCGGGCAGCGCGGCGCGGGAGGCCGGTGTGGCGCCCGAGCGGGCGGCGTCGGCGCGGCCGGTGCCCGGCGAGACGACCTGCAGGAACGGCAGATGCGTCTCGGGCAGTGACCGGCGGGCCCGTATCACCGGCGCCGGGTCGACGGCGGTCAGAGCCGCAGCGGTGACCAGGTACGACGGGGTGCCGCTGGTGAAGTCGGCGGACCAGGCGCAGAACCGGTCGTCGATGCCCGTAGTGAGTGTCCAGGAGGGAGGGGCCTGGCCCTCCAGCTCCTCGTAGCGGCCGAACTCGGCGGAGTTGTGCTGGAGTTTGACCTTCGGGTCCGGCGCGCTGAACACGGTCCACACGCCGGCGGTGAGACTCGTCCAGCCGCGCTGGTCCAGCTGGAAGGGTGAGGTGTACTCGGTGCCAGCCATCCCGTTGTTGCCGGTCTCGGCGACGAGCCGGGTCACCTCGCCGATGACCTCGGCCGGCGTCTTGTAGCTGAAGGTGGCCCTCCAGGTGGGCATGCCCAGCGGGCCAGCCAGCGCGGTGATCTGCCAGGCGTCCCGGGTCCGCTCGGGAAGGTACGCGACGCGGACGGTCTGGCAGTCGCTCTCCCACAGCCGTCCGCTCCGGATGGCCACGGACCTCCAGCCGGTCTGGCCC
This sequence comes from Kitasatospora sp. MBT63, assembly GCF_000710465.2. Taxonomy (GTDB): domain Bacteria; phylum Actinomycetota; class Actinomycetes; order Streptomycetales; family Streptomycetaceae; genus Kitasatospora. The sequence continues at coordinate 178,671 of NZ_JAIZ01000806.1, forward strand.
GTCAGGGATGCCACCGCCCGCTCGACCGTGCCGGGCCCGGCCAGGTACAGCGGACTTACGGCGACCGCCGCATCCAAGCCGTCGCCATCGGCGAGGAGTTCGACGGCGGTCGGCAGCGCTGTACGGGCTTCGGCAGCGCGCCGGTCGACCTCGGCCTGCTCGGCGAGAGCCCGGGCGACCACCCGCTGCGGCAGGTCGTCGGTGGCGCGGACGACCGGGCTGCTGTCGGCGACGGCGCCGTTCACCGCGGCGATCAGGTGCAGCGGCGTACACGAGCTGAAGGCAGCACTCCAGCCGACGTCCGGATCGCTCGGGGAGATGCGCCAGGAGAAGCCGCGCTGCACGTCGGCCGCCAGCTCGACCGCCGGGTCGACGAGCGGAGCGACGTCGTACTCGACCGCGCCGTCGCCCGACCTGGTCAGCCAGTGGCCGTCGGAGCGGGACGTCGGCCAACCTGCCTCGGAGAGAGCCTCATTGGCGTCTGTGAGCGTTCCCTCCAGCGACACGAAGGTACCCGTGCTGTCGTCGACCCCGTCGTAGTGGAGGGAGTCGGCCAGCTGGCCGAGGAACGCCTCGATGATCTCCGGCGGAGCGGCCCGGCTGAATCCGCCGCGCCAGGCGGGGACGGCGAACGGGTCCAGGGCCGCGGCGACCTGCCACGCCTGCTCCTGGTCGGGCCGGTATCCGACGCGGATGCGGTGGCACGGGCTGGTGGCGATCACCTCGGTGAGGTACGGGCCGATGGCCGTGACTCGCCACCTTGACCCGCGCAGGGGTGCGAAGGCCGTGTCGACGGACTCCCGGTCGCCGGGGCCGGCGAGGTAACGGGGGCGGACCAGGGTCTCGACGTCGGGATCGTGGTGCGGCAGGTAGGTGTCGGGCAAGGGCCAGAGCTCCAGAGTGGGGTGAGGGCGGTGTCAGCGGCCTTGGGGGCGGCGGGTGTTGGGGGAGGTTGACGGCGGTGCCGGGGCCTGTGCGGGTGAGGGCTGGATCGGTGCGGCGCGAAGCCGGGCCGCTTGGGCGCGGGCTGCGGCCGGAAGGGGCGCGGAGGTGTCCCGGGCCCACTCGTACGCGGCGTCGAAGTTGTCGAACTGCCCGCGGCGAACCGTGTATGCGGGGCTCCTCTCGTCGGGCAGCCGCCAGAAGAAGACCTGTGCCGGGCCGGGAGGCTGCTCGTTGTCGGTGGCGATCACCCAGGTCTCGTACGGCGGTTCGTGGCGGCTGAAGGTGTCGTGGATCTCGAACCGCTCGCCACTGCCGCGCAGGAAGTCCTCCAGCTGTCCGGTCTCGGCATCCAGCGGGTCGCTCCAGCCCTCCGGCTCCAAGACCTTGGCCTGGTCCACTCCGCGGCCCACCAGCCAGTTCTGCGCGAGCGGGATCAGCGCGTGCGACGTCATGGTGGCCCGGACCGTGCGGGTGTCCGGGTCGCGGTCGAAGTGGGCGGCGACGATCTGCGGAGCCCCAGGTCGCTCGTTGTAGGCGGCGTACGAGTCGAGCAGGAGGAAGTAGTCGTGCAGCCGCGCCCCTGGGCGGCGCAAGGTGTCCGACGCCCACTGCTTCGCGATGATCCACAGCGAACTCTCGAAGTCGAACAGCCGGTTGATGGTCCGGGCGGACTCGGGGTCGGTCGTGTCGAACTCGTCGAGGTCCAGTTCGTCGCGGGCGTCGTGGAAGGAGGCGATGTACAACAGGCGGTCTTTCTGATCGGATCAGCCGGCGTCGGTTCGCCGGGTGTAGGTTGTGGCGGCGGCCCGTACCAGGGCCCGCTGCCGCTCGATCGGGAGGGCGTCGATTGTGGCGATCTTCGCCTTGATCGCCGGATCGAATATGTCGCTGCTGGTGTCGGCCAGACCGGCGGCGGTGAGGATCCGGCCGATCACCTCGGCCTCGATCAGTGCCTCGCAGCTGTCGTGCACCTCGCAGTAGATCCGGACGTGGGTGGTGACGCCGACCAGGGCTTCGGACAGCGGTCCGCGGTGGCCCAGCAGCAGGCCCAGAGCGGCCAGCACGTCTGCGGCGGCACAGCGCAGCAGGTCGGTGTCCTCCGGGTGGGAGAGCCAGCGCACTCCCCTCATCTCGTAGAGCTCCTGGGCTAGTTCGGGGTCGCCGGAGTGCTCGGCCTCGGCGGCGAGGCACGCGGCGATGCTCGCCTCGGTGGCGTCCAGGACGCCGACGACATGGTCGAGCATGGCCCGCAGCTCGCTCTCGTAGACGGGCAGCAGCGAGCCGGCGAGTTCGTCGGAGGCCGTCGCCGGGTCGGCGGGAACGACGACGGAGCTGAGCGGGGAGATGCTGGTGTACACGGGCACGTCGAAGGCGATGAGGGGGCAGATCAGGAAGGACCGGCCTGCTTCGGCGGCGGGCAGCACCAGGAGCCGGCGTCCGTCGGGGCCGTCGAGCACGGCGATCTCCGCCATGGTGTCGCGGTCCAGCCCCAGCTCCTGGGCACGGGAGCGGTCCCACACGCGGTAGTAGAAGTGGTGGCGAAGCTCGGCGTCGTCACGCAGGTCCAGCTCGGTGGCCGCCCACCGGTCCGGGAGCCGTTCGGCCAGGGCGTGCGCGAAGTCCGCCAGGGAGCAGAGGTGGTTCTGAGGGCTGGTCATGATCGGATTCCTTCGGCGGACTTCTTCGTGGACAGGTGGTGCAGGACGCGGGGCAGGGTCATCGCGGAGTCGAGGCGACCGGCGGCGAAGTGCACGGTCTGCCCTCCGGCGCCGACGTCACCGGGGCGGGCCAGGCTGTAGCCGGCGGCGGCGTCCTCGCCGCGCCGGACGCGGACGATGACCCCGCGCTCGGCCAGCGCGGCGAAGTAGCCGTCGAGGTCGGCCGCCTCGGACAGCGCCAGCTGCATCTGCCGCTGCAGCCACACGCGGGAGGGCTCGCTCCAACCGTGCCGCTCCGCCTTTATGATCTCGGCGCTGGTCGGGTAGCTCGTGCTGGTCCGTTCGCCGATCCCGACACGGCGCAACCCCCACTCGGCCTCGATGGCCCGGCACTCGGCCTGCGCCCGCATCGCGTCGCGGTGCATGCCGGGCCGGGCGCCGGAGGGCAGGACGGTGACGGCGGCGAGGTGGATGTGGTGGACGGCGTGGCGCACCGCCACCCACCGGCAGCCGGGGCCCTCCTCCGGCTCGAGGCCGGTGGCGCGTACGACCCGGTGGGCCACCTGGGCCCACTGCTCGTCGCTGAGGAAGGGGTCTTCCGGTGCGGCGCGGACGGAGCAGTGCCACACCCGGTTCGGCGGCATCGCCCCCAGCTCGGCGGCGCGCAACTGGGCGTGCTGGTCGAGGCGGTCCGCGAGCCGGCCGACGCTCGCGCGCGGATGGTGTCCCGGGTCGGGGGCGCCGTGCAGGTCCCACGCGGCGACGAGGTGCGGGTCCTCGTGTTCCTCGCGCCGACCGGGGCCGTAGAGGTAGGCCAGCAGCGGGCGGATGCCGTTGCCCCGGGAGACGTCGGGGATCACGACGCCTCCAGCACGGTGTCCAGGACGGTGTACGTCCGCTCGGCGAGGACCGGCAGGACCGCGAGCGCAGCCGCCCGACCCGGCCCGTCGCCCGAGCCGCGGACGGTAGCGACGGCGGCGTTCAGCTCGCCCGCCACGCGGTCGAGGGCTTCGACGAGCGGGCGCCGCGAGTCGCGGTCGGGCCGGTGGAGCGGATCGCCGCACTCGGCGGCGGCCAGGGCGGCGTTGCCGATGAACCCGGCGATCGTGAGGCGCTCGGCGGCGGCGCGCTCGCCGATGGCGGCGATGGCGGCGGGGGTGAACCGCACCGTGGTCTGCACGCTGCGGCGCGCCGTCGTGCGCGGTCGTCGCTGCGGCCCGGCGGCGGCCGGCGACTGGGTGCTGTCGGGCGAGGTGATACGCGGTCCTTCCAGGGAGTGAGGGGGCGTCAGCGGCGTTGCGGTCGAGTGGGGCGGCCCTCAGCCGTAGCGGGCACCGGAGCGGTGGGGGCCGACACGGTGACCGCGACCGAGCTGTGCGCCCCGGCGCCGGCGGCGCGGGCGCTGGGGGCACCGGTCAGCGGCGGCAGCGGATTCTCCGGATGCCCCAGCCTGTCGACCCAGCTCCGGGCGGCCTCGACGCTGGCGAAACCGCCCTGGCGCAGGGTGTACGAGTGATTCGCCGTGTCGACGTCCTCGTAGAAGACGCGGATCGGCTGCTGCCCCGGATCGGGTCGGATGTCGGTGGCGATGATCCACGTCTTGTAGAAGTCCGGGCTGTCGTGGGTGTAGTCGTCCACGAGCCGGAAGCGGTCTCCCGACGCGGCCAGGAAGCCCTCCAGGCCCCGGGTGGCCTGGTCGGTGCTCATCGGTTCCTCGACGTCCACGGTGAGCTGCTCCGGGTCGGCGCCGCGGCCCACAAGCCAGTTCTGCGCGAGAGAGGCGATGGGGTGGCGGCTGTAGTCAGAGCGGTACGTGCCGTCCCCGAGGTCGCGTTGGACGTGGATGGCCGCGTACTGGGCCAGGCCGGGGACGTCGTGCCAGGTCATGGTGCCGTCGTGCACGACATAGAAGCTGTCACGGAGGAGCTCGGTGTGCGGATTCGTCGCGTGCTGGACCGCCAGGGAGGTGTACATGTCCAGGCTGAGGCAGAGGTGGTCGAGCCTCGACTCGTCGTCGGCGGTGACGGGTCGGAGGTCGTCGACGTCGAAGCGGGTGTCTTCGAGAGTTTCGAGGGTGGTGATGGGCGGTGTCCTTCTCGCGTCAGCGGCGGTGGGAGGGGAATCCGGTGGTGGGCGGTGCGGCTGTTGCCGGCGGCGGGCCCGCTTCGGCAGCGATGTGGGGCGTGGTCCGGGTCCGGGCAGCCGCAGTTCGGGCGGCACGGGCCTGGTCTGTCTCGGCGTTGACGGCGTACTCGTACCGGTTGGCCAGGTCCAGCAGGTCGCGGCTGGCGAGAGCGAAGCGGGCCCCGAGGGTCTCCAGTTCGACACCGGTGAAGCGCAGGACACCGTTGGTCTGAACCGCCGCATACTTGCCTTCGGCGACCTGGGCCAGCGTCTCGCCCGCGCGGGTGGCCGTGGCGCGCAGCTCCCGGTCGAGGGTGTCCACCTCGCCCGCTTGGCGCTCCAGCAGGTCGGCCAGAGCATGCGCCGACGACCCCTTGGGATGCCGCTCGCGCAGGTCCCAGGCGTCCTCGACGCCGAACCGGTCCTGGAGGAGCTGCTGGCCGGAAAGTACCTTCCGCTGCCGCCGGGGTGCCGCGGGCCCAGGGCCGGAGGCCGGGTCGACCAGGACGAGGCGGATCCGTTGCACGTTGCCGCGCCACTGCTCGCCTCGCTCCCGGACGTACCAGCGGTCCACCTCGGTATCGGCGTGGGCGAGGACGCGGTCGAGGGCTGCGGCAGCCTTCGGTCGGAGGTCCGTTGGCAGAAGAGGGACCGGCTCGCGCGGGCCGCTGCTGAGGTCGATGTCGCTGCCGCCCGGGCACTGCGAGGCGATCACGGCCGCGGCGGCGACAACCTCCTGGGCCATGTCGGTGTCGAGCGGGCCCTCCGGCATGCAGACCGCGACATCGAAGAGGCGGTGGAGCCACGGCGGCAGCTCGCTGTCGAAGAGGCTGTCGAAGCGTTCGGCGGTGCCGACGGCGGCGTCGTTGTGGAACGGGCCGGTGTCCCAGCTACCGATGGTTTCTCCTGAGTTGAGGTCTGAGGCGGGCCCGACGGGCGGGCCTGGAGTCGAGGGGCCGGTCAGTTTCGGGAGCGGGCAGTCGGCGAGGACACGGCGACGCTGACTGCGGGGGCCGCCTCCGGGGCGGTGGGCAGGGCGACCGGCCGGGTGCGGGCGGCGGCCGAGCGGGCGGTGGGCCGTTGCAGCGCCTCGTACCGGGTCTGCCCCTCGGGGGTGAGGGCCAGATCGTGGCCCCGGAACAGGTCCTTGCGGGCGTAGTGGTCCACCAGGCCCTTGCCGATCAGGGCATCGACGGTGGCGACCTTGACGTCGGCCCCGCCGGCCACGACCCTGACCGACTCGCGCACGCCCTTGAAGATGGTGACGGTGGACGAGCCGACCTCCTCCTGCCGCGGGGGCAGCCGGGTGACCGCTGCTGCCTTCTTCGCCGTCGGAACCGGGGCCGGAGGCGCGACGAAGGCGGGCAGCTCCTTGTAGATGCCGATCAGCGCGGTGAGCGAGCGGTGCAGTTCGGTGCGGCGGGTGACCAGGAGGTCGATGTCGAGAGCGCTGTTGCGCAGGATCCCGTTGGTGACGGGCATGGTGGTGTCGTGGCCGGCCTCGATGCGCTGGAGGTCTTTCCGCAGGGAGGCGGCGAGAGCGACCAGCCGGGTCTGTACGTCGTCGAGCTTGACGGCGGTGGAGGCGATCTGGTCGGCGACCGCGCCGTGGAGGGTCGCTGTGCGGTGCCCGGGCAGGTCGCGGACCCGCTCTGCCTGGAGTTCGGACCACACCATCCGGCTGCCCAGGTCGGTGTTGCCGGGTACCCGGGGCCTCCACGCGGCGATCGGGCGTCCGCTGTCCGCGCTCACGCCGCGGCCAGCTGCCGCGAGGTGATGATGGCGATGCCGGTGGCGACGGCGTCCTGGATGGTGTCCACCAGCGGCACGCCGGCCGTGGCCAGGCGCTTCGCTCCGTGAAGCCCCGCGGTGTGCAGCACCGGGACGGCTCCGACGGCGTGTGCGGCAACGGCATCGTCCACGCTGTCCCCGATCACCAGGGTGCGGGCCGGGTCCACCTCCGGCCCGAGGGCTTGGAGGTGCGCGATCATGGCGGGCGCCTTGCTCGGAACCGCCGGCCCCGGCCGGCCGTCGACCCGCTCCAGCAGCCCGGTGATGCCGACCGACTCCACCTCGCGGACGAGCCGCTCGTGCGGCGCGAGCGACAGCAGGCTCTGACGTACGCCCCGGGCCCGCAGGCCCATCATCAGCTGCCGGGCACCCTGCTGGAGCCGGACCGGCCGCCGGGCGAGCTCGGCGAGGAACGCCTCGTCGGCGGAGTGCCACTCCTCGTCGCCGAGCCGGCGGCCGAGCAGGTCGCCGTAGAAACTGCGGATCGGCATCCGGTGGAGCGCCTGGTAGGTCTCCACACTGATCGGCTCGCCGCCCAAGCCGGGCAGCGTGGCGTTGAGGGCGGTGACGTGGTCGCCGAGGTCGTTGCGAAGCGTCCCGTTCCAGTCCCAGACGATGGTGATCGGCGCGGGCTTGGCCGGGTTGGTGCGGTTGTGCAAGAAGTCCAGCTCCAGGAAGAAAGGGGAGAGATCAGGGAAGGGTGAGCCGACGTCGCCCCACACCGAGGACGGCAGCGGCCACAGCCGCGCCCATCAGGGGAACGGCGGCCGTGGCGGCGTGGCCGGAGGCGGAGAGTTGGCCGGCGACGGCGGTGCCCGCGGCCTGCCCGAGACCGATCACCGCGATCAGCCAGGCGGCGGCCTCGGTGGCGGTGTCGCGGGGAGCCAGTGCGTTGCAGGCCACGAAGGCGGAGGCGAGCCACGGAGCGAGGAACAGCCCTGGCAGGACGCTTGCCGTGATCATCAGCCACGGCGGTGCGGGCAGCAGCAGGACGGCGAAGGCGGCGGCGTACGCGCCGCCGACCGCGGGCAGGGCCCGGCTGGGTGGCCACGGGCGCTTGAGCCGGGCCCATGCAGCGCCGCCGACGAGGCTGCCGAGCGACAGAGCTGCTGGCAGCAGGCCGGCGAGCCACCCTTCGTGGTGCCGGTCGGCGTAGGACAGCGCCAGGACGGTGAACGAGCCGAGCGTCACCCCGAAGAACACCGAGGCCGCGAGCAGGACCAGCAGACCGGTCGAGCGCAGCGGACCGAGCCAGTGGACCGCGCGTGCTACGGACCGGAAGCGGGCCGGAGGGCGGGCGGCGACGGCCAGGGTGCCCGCGCTGCCGGCCACCGCGCAGGCGACCAGCGCCAAGTCGGGCGAGGCGAGCAGGCACACGGCGGTGACCAGCAGCGGTCCGGCGACGAACACCACCTCCTGGGAGGCGGAGTCGAGGGCGAAGACCTTGTGATGGTGACGCGGTTCGACCAGTCGGCTCCAACTCGCCCTGAGCCCGGCCTCCAGCGGCGGCGTTGCCAGACCCGCTACGACCGACAGCACGCCGGCGGCCAGCGGCTGTGCGGCACAGTCCACGAAGGCCAGAGCGGTGAACGCTCCACCCGAGACCGCCGCGGCGGGCACGGCGACGGCTGCCAGGGTCGAGCGGTCGACCACCCGGCCGAGCAGCGGCTGACCCACCGCCCCGGCCACCGCGTACAAGGCAGCCAGGACGGCACCGAGCGCGGTGGAGGCGTGATCGGCCCGGGCCGCCAGGAGGACGGCGATCGGAGCCATCGCCGCCGGCAAGCGGCCCACCAGGGTGCCCACCAGCAGTGGAGCGACGTGCGGGGTTCGCAGAACGGACCGCTCACGGGAGCGGCTGGTACCTACCGGAGGCACCGGCTGGGAGCTGTCACCGCCGGCAGGGGTGGACGTGCTGATCGTAGGAACGGCGGACGGGGAAGACGTGATCATGGACCTCGGGTGGGATCGGCAGTCCGGTCGGGCGGGGCTCGTCAGCGGCGGTGAGCCGAGGCGGCGACGAGCAGCGGGGCGGGCGGCTGCGGAGCCGGGGCGTGCGAGAAGGAGATGTGAAGGGTGATGGTGCGCAGGTCGGCCGCCGCCGCCCGGGCGCTGACCGGCCGCTCGGCGCCCTGCGGCGAGGAGAACAGCTCGCCCTGCGCCGGGCTCTTCATGACGACGGCACTGGTGCCGGCGGCGGCCAGCGCAGTACCGGGCCGGGCCGGCGCGGCCGGGTGGTGAGCGGCGGAGGTCCAAGTCGACAGGTCGCTGTACACCCGGCCGATCGCCAGTCCCGCCTCGGTGGCGCTCCACCGGTAGACGCGGCGGGTGCCGCTGCGGGCCACGAGCCCGCGCTCCTCCAGAGAGAGCAGTCGCTGGTACGCCGCCGCCTTGTCACGGGCATTGAGCGAGGTGACCAGCTGCGGGTAGGCCATCGGGTCGCTGCCAGCCAGCTCGCTCAGCAGGGGGACGGCGTGGGAGCTGGCCAGCAGGCCCAGAACCTCCTCGATCATCTCGGGCGCCTGCTCGCCCGCCACACCCGGACGGGGGTAGCGCTGGGCCCAGGCGAGGGCGGAGGCGTGCACGGGCGCCAGCGCCTGGCCCTTCGCAGTCAGCGCGACGTCGAACCGGGACGCGCCGGTCGGGATCCGCGTGACGACACCGGCCCCGGCGAGCGCGCGGACGACCGAGTACGCGCTGCTCACCGGGATCATCGGGTCGGCCTCCAGGAGGTCGCCGCTGCTCGCCGCGCCCTGCCGCAGCGCGTGGACGATCCGGGTGGCCCACCGGATGGAGAGGAGCTCGGCGGCCCGCTGGACGGCGCTGGTGGAGGACTGCGACGTGACGGGCGTGGGGGCGGTGGCGGTCGACACTGGTTGATCTCCGATTCAGGCGTGCGGTTGGGCAGTTGGGCGACGTCAGCGCGGGCGGGCGGGCGGGGAGAGGGCGACC
>NZ_JAIZ01000807.1:0-1105 GCF_000710465.2 Kitasatospora sp. MBT63
TCCGGGGTGCACCCGGTCGAGGAGGGCGGCCAGGGTCAGCTGCTGGGTGTGGTCGAGCAGCGGGAGGGTGGTGGTGAAGTCCAGGCGGTCCTTGGGGCGCAGCGCCTTGGCCTTGAACAGCAGGGTCAGTTCCGGTGCGAGATAGGGGATCCCCGCGGGCGTGCGGTGGACGACGGCGCTGTAGGGCAGGCGCACCGACGGGTCGCGGCGGCAGATCCAGGTGGTGCCGTCGTGCGGCTCGCGGAACACGTCCACCAGGAAGTTCCCGGTCGCGGGGTCGCGCAGCCAGGTCTGGTGGGTGAGGGCGAGGACCTCGGGTGCCGGGTCCTGCCAGATGTGCCCGGAGTCCACGACGTCGAAGGCGAGTTCGGGGAAGCGGGCCCGGATCTCGGGGAACCGGGCGGCCGGGACTGCCATCTCGAGGTCGCTGTGGTCGCGGGTCTGCTCGCCCTTGAACAGGTCCAGGGCCCAGCCCCCGGCGACGCACCAGGGCGCCGCCACGCCCGCGAGCCGGTCGGCCAGTCGGGCGGGCGTCCAGGCCTGGGTCCATCGGGCTTCGGCCTCGGCCTCGGTGATTTCGACGCCGCCCGGCGGGAGTTGTTCGGTCACCGGCCGAGCCTACCGGCCGGGCCGGGCCCGTTCGCCCGGTTCGGCGCATCGGGTCGCCCGGCTCGGCTCAGCGGCGGCGGATCATGGCCTGGGGCAGGCGGCCGTCCTCCCAGTAGCCGTCGAGGATGACGAGCAGGCCCTCCGGGTCGCGCATCAGCTCGGGCACCCGGTCGCCGTACGCGTCCTGGAGCGGGTCGCGGTCGACGGTCCGGCGTTCGGCGGCGGTGAAGGAGGAGGAGTAGCCGTGGCAGGCGCTGCACCAGAGGTAGTTGATCATCGAGGGGGTGGTGCGGCCGAGCTTTTCGCGGTGGTAGGAGCGCAGGCCGAGGTGGCCGCAGAGCGGGCAGGTGCGCTCCGTCACCGGCCGGTCCAGCTGGGCGCGCAGGACCTCGATGTCGGAGTCGTCGTAGCGGCGTGCCATGAGGGTGACCTTTCGGGGTGGGCGGGACAGCGGTGCGGGCGGGAAGCGGCCGGGCCGGCCGCGGCGGAGGTCTCC
>NZ_JAIZ01000807.1:1200-5758 GCF_000710465.2 Kitasatospora sp. MBT63
GTGCGTCAATTCTCCCCGGAGATCCTCCGCCACATCATCTGGCCGTAGTCCTCCGCGTCCTCCTCGCTGCCCTTGTCGCCGTGGATCCGCATGCCCTCCTGGTGGTGCACCTCGTGGAAGAAGGTGACCACGGCCTCCTTGATGTTGCGCAGGCCCTTGTTGGAGAGCTCGATGATCGGCAGACCGGTGCGGCCGCGGTGCGGCACGTCGGTCATGGTCGAGTTCGACCGGATGTAGTGCGGGCTGTTGCCGTAGTTGAACTCCCCCGTCCGCCCGTCGATGATCCGTTCCTTGTGGACCACGTCGTACCGGTCCCAGGTGTCGCCGTGTCCGGCCCTGGCCAGGGTCTGCTTGAGCCGGCCGAGGCTGACCGCGGGGCCGGACTCGTACTCGTTCGGCTTGCCCTTGGACCCGCTGCGGTAGGCGTTGCCGCTGGTGGTGGAGTCGGCGGCGTCGGGGGCCGGCTTCGGCTCCTCGGCGGTCTTGCCGCTGCCGCTCTTGTTCCCGCTGCCGCCGGGTTCCTTGCCGCCCTTTCCGGTACCGGACTTGGGTGTGGACGGGGTGTCACCCTTGGGGGTGGTCGGCGCCGGGTCGGCGGGCGTGGTGGCGGGCAGGTCGCCGGAGAGCAGCCGCTTGACGGCGCTGATCGCGTCCTCGCCGCCCTCGACGGCCGCCTTGACCGCCTTGACGGCCTTGACGCCGCTGCTGATCGCCTTGATCGCACCGTAGCCGTCGATCGCGAACGAGCCGACGATGCCGGTCCACTGCCCGGCAACGTACGAGGTCGAGCTGGAGTCGACGCCGAACAGCTCGGCGAGCGGGTGGTCGTCGACGTACCCGGTGTGGCCCAGCCGGAACGGGGTCTCGTTCTCGTACCCCGTCATGCTGTTGAACGCCGCGTTGTCGCCGTTGACGATGTCGGCGAAGGAGTTCCAGCCGTCGGACAGGAAGTTGACGCCCCACTGGTACGGGTCGCCGACGATGGAGTCGCCGACGCCGGTGAAGAAGCCGCCGATGGCGCTGCCCCAGCCGGAGCCCCACCACAGTCCGGTCGGGTCGCTGCCGGAGGCCGGGTTGCCGGCCGCGTAGCCGTACCCGCCCATCTGGTTGGGGTCGCCGCTCTCCATGACCGGGTCGACCGACAGGAACCGGCCGGTGACCGGGTCGTAGTGCCGCGCCCCGAGCAGGGTGAACCCGGTGACGGTGTCGGCGGGCTTGCCCAGGAAGCCGTGGTTGTCGGCCCAGGCCGCCGGTGCGGTGCCCCGCGGGTTGCCGTACGGGTCGAAGGAGCGCCGGGTGATGCCGAGCGTGGCGCCGTCGACCTGGAGCTGGGCGGTGCCCTGCGGGGTGGTCGGCTGGTAGCTGATGGCACCGCCGCTGGAGCGGACCGTGACCGTGCCGTCGGGTGCGCGGTAGTAGCGCAGCGCGGTGACGGTCTTTCCGGTGGCGTCGAGGTTGAGCTGCTCGTTGCCGGAGAACAGGTAGAGCGTGTTGCCGCCCGGGGCGCGCTGGATCAGCAGGCCGCCGTCGGCGTCGTACAGGTAGCCGGTCTTCTTGCCGTCGGTGGTGACGGCGCCGGTGCGGCCCTCCTCGTCGTAGTCGATGGCCTGGCTGCCGGTGCGGGCGCCGGTGGTGGTCCGGGTCCGGGTGTTGCCGGCCTCGTCGTAGCCGGGGGTGAGCACCGTGGTGCCGCCCGGGCCGGTGGTGGTGACCGTCGAGACCGCGTTGGGCCGCTTGGCCGGGGCGGTGCCCGCGCCGGGGTAGGCGAGGGACTGCGCGACGTCCTTGGCCGCGTTGCCGGTCACGTCGTGGCCGACCTGGCGGGTGCGGTCGCCGAGCTGGTCGAACTGCCAGTCCAGCCAGTACGGGGCCGGGCCGCCGACGGTGGCCGGGGTGGGCCGGGCCGTGGTGCAGCGGGCCAGCTGGCCCGCGGTGGCGGTGGTGATGCCCTTGGTGTCGGTCCAGGCGGTGGTCAGCCGGCGCTGCGCGTCGTAGCCGTAGCACTGGGTGTCGGTGGTGCGGTCGGTGCCGCCGCTGGACTGGACGTCGGTGACGGCGGTGACGTTGCCGGCCTGGTCGTAGCCGAAGGTGGTGGCGGAGATCGGGTTGGCGGTGTTGGTCTGCAGGGTGACGCGGTTGGTGGCCGGGCGGCCGGTCGCGGCGTCGTAGGTCTGCGCGGTGCGCAGCTGCTTGCTCGGTGTGCCGAGGGTGGTCTGCAGGACCTCGCCGAGCGGGCTGTAGTTGACGGTGGCGACGTAGGGCCGGCTGGGCGAGCCCATGCTGACCAGGCCGCCCTCCAGGTTGTAGCCGTAGCCGACCGTTTCGGCGGGCAGTCCGCCGTCGGTGCCGTACGAGGTCGAGGCCAGCAGGCCGACGTTCTCGGTGTAGGCGGCCTTGGCGGTGTAGGTGCCGGCCAGGGCGCCTTCGGCGGCGGGGATCACGGTGGTGACGGAGGTCGCCTGGCCGACGGCGTTGTAGCCGTCGACGCGCTGGACGTAGGCGGCGCCGTTCTTGCCGCCGACGTAGCGGGTGGAGGCGACGGGCAGGCCCTTGCCGAGCTTGTCGTAGCTCCACTCGGCCAGCAGCTTGGTCGGGTCGCCGGTGTCGGTGCCCGCGTACTCGGCGGTGCGCCGGCCCAGCGAGTCGTAGCTGAACGACAGGGTCTGCTTGCGGGCGTCGGTGGTGCTGGTGAGCCGGCCGAGCGCGTCGTACCCGGCGCTGGAGGCGCCGGCCGCCGGGTCGGTCTGCGAGGTCATCCGGCCTTGCAGGTCGTAGCCGTAGGACCAGGTGTTGCCGGCGTTGTCCTTGACCGTGGCGACCTGCCCGCGGGCGGTGTAACCGAAGCGGGTGGTGATGTCGGCGGCGGGCGCGGTGCCCGCGGTGCCGGCGGACCACAGGCGGGTGTTGGCCGCGTCGTAGAGCGCGAGGTCGTCGTCGGCCTGGACCTTGAGGTAGCCGCCGGGGTGGCTGCCGGTGCCGGTGGACCACAGGGTGGTCTTCCCGGTCGGGTCGAGGACGGCGAGGTTGCCGTCGGTCTGCACCACGGCGTAGGCGCCGGGGTGGCCGCCGGTGCCGGCGGACCACAGCGACTTGTCGCCGACGAGCGCGGTCAGCACCAGGTTGCCGTCGGGCTGCATGCTCAGCCGGATGCCCGCGGAGACCACGGAGGTGCCGGAGGACAGGCGGCTGCCGGTGCCGAGCTGGCGGTCGGGGGTGGTGTCGCGGACGACGCTGGCGGTGGTGCGGCCCTGGGCGTCGGTGTAGGTGGTGGTGGCCTTGCCGCCCTGCGCCGGGGTGGTGTCGACCCGGTCGACGCCCTGGTAGGCGACGGCGCTCTGCCACAGCGTGCTGGCGAACGAGGCCAGGCTGGTGGTGACCGGGCGGCCCTGGCCGTCGTAGGCGGTGCGGGTCACCGACGGGCCGGTCCGGTTGGTCTCGGCCCACATGGTGGCGCCGGGGGCGTGGTCGGTGTCGGCGTACGTGGCGATGCTGGAGACGGTCCAGCCGTGCGAGTCGTAGTAGGTGGAGGAGACCAGCCGGCCGGCCGAGTTGTCGGCGGGGGTGGACTGGGTCTGGCGGGGTTGCAGGGTGCCGTCGTAGATGGTGACGGAGGTGCTGTAGGAGCCGTCCTCGCGCAGGCTCCGGGTGGTGACGGAGGACGGGGTCGGGTTGTCGCCGGCGCCGTGCACGTCGTAGGAGTAGGTGCGGTCGGGTGTCTGGGTGGCCTTGTCGCGGCCCGGGGACCAGACCTTCTCCCGGCGGCCGAGCGCGTCGTACGCCGCGTCGGTCACCTGGTTGTTGACGTCCACCGAGTGCAGCACGGACGCCCGGCCGGGCGAGACGGTGCTGGTGGCCTTCCACTGGAGCGGGTTGGTGGTGGACAGCGTGGTGGGCAGCAGGCCGGTCTCGGGCTGGTACCCGGTGGTGGTGGTCTGTCCGGCCGCGTCGGTGCTGGCGGTGACCCGCCCGTACCGGTCGTAGGACATCCCGCCGAGGGTCTGGAACTGCGGCCGGCCCTGGGCGTCGTAGCCGGTGGCCGCCTGGGTGGCGGTGACCAGGCCGAGCGAGCTGCCGTTCTGGCCGAGCACGCCGTAGGTGCCGGGGTGGTCGACCGAGCCGTCGCCGTCGTAGAAGATCCGCTTGTGGGAGAGCGTGGTGTCCTTGCCGGGCGCGGTGGTGCACGGGCCCGTGACGCTGATCGTCTCCTTCGGGGAGACCAGCATCATCGGGTTGTCCGCCGGGGCGTCGGCGTACGTGGTGGTGGTGCAGGTCTGCTGCTTGGGGTCGGCCAGGTCGGGCTGGTCGTCCTGCTTCCAGATCCGGCCGGTGGAGTCGAAGGTGGTGCCGGAGCGGCCGGTGCGCCAGGTGCCGTCGGCGAGCAGGCCCATGGTGCGCGAGGAGGTCGAGGTGATCCGGCGCGAGGTCAGGTCGGGCAGCACGGACAGCTTGTCCGGCTTGGGGTCCTCGGAGGTCCAGGCCTTGCGGCCGGCGCTGGCGGTGACCGTGGAGGCCGGCGGGTCGGTCAGGGTGCGGCTGACGACGCTGCCGCCGGCCTGGG
>NZ_JAIZ01000807.1:5830-8249 GCF_000710465.2 Kitasatospora sp. MBT63
GTACCCGAGCGTCTGGTACGGGGTGCCGGCCAGCCAGGGGCTGTCGGTGATCTCCTCGTTCAGCACGTTGCGGACCGTGACGCTGCGGGTGGTGCCGTCCGCCTTGCGGTCGCCGTCCATGCCCTGCAGGTAGGAGACGGTGCTCTGGGTGACCGGGTCCGGGGCGGCGCCGGTGGTGGTGGTGACGGTGCGGAAGCCCCGGAAGTCGTTCCAGGTGCGGTGCTTGTCGTCGGTGAGGTCGGAGTCGTCGCGGTGCCAGGCGGCACCGTCGGCGTAGGTGTAGTTGGTGACCTTGGCGGGCGAGCCGGCCTTGGTGCGGTCGCTGTCGGTGACCTGGGAGACCAGGGTCTTGTGGAACCAGTCCTCGATCGGCTCGACGCCGCCCGGGGT
Source organism: Kitasatospora sp. MBT63 (assembly GCF_000710465.2). Taxonomy (GTDB): domain Bacteria; phylum Actinomycetota; class Actinomycetes; order Streptomycetales; family Streptomycetaceae; genus Kitasatospora. The sequence goes on from NZ_JAIZ01000807.1 coordinate 6,221, forward strand.
GTTCCAGAAGACCGGGTAGCAGGCCATCGTGTTGCTGTCCGCCGAGGCGGGCATCGTCTTCTTCTCGCGGGAGCACTCCGGCGCCCGGTAGGTGACCGCGACGGACTCGCCGGTCTCGGTCTGCACGCTGGAGATCCGCGGGTGGTACAGCGGCGGGGCGGCCGGGGTGAGCCCGTCGACCCGGTTGTCCATCTCGATCCCGGCGAAGGTGACCGGGTCGAGGGTGATCGGCCCGCTGCCGCCGGCGGAGGTGTCCTTGCCGGTGTGGGTGAGCTTGGACAGCCACATCACGGACTGCAGCGAGCCGGTGCTCTTCGGGTCCTGGGTCTTGCCGGTGACCGGGTCGTAGGTGCCGCCGGCGTCCGAGAAGACCTGCGTCAGGTCGTAGCTGTCGACGTCCTGCCAGCCGGCGGCGGTGCGGACCTTGCTGTCGATGCCCTTGAGCCGGTAGGTGGTCCAGAAGGTGGGGCCGCTGATCAGGCAGACGCCGTCGGTCTTGTCGTCGTCGCCGACCTTGTTCTTCCAGTCCGACTCGCAGTGCAGGTCGTACGGGGTGTCGGGCCAGCTGGCGGCGGTGTCCGAGGAGAGGTTGCCGTCCTTGCAGACGCTGTCCGAGGTGGTGCAGCGCTGTGCGGTGCGGAACTCGACCTTCGCGGCGGGCTCACGGCCGGCCCGCGCGTCGGCGAGCTGGTAGCCGTAAGAGATCCGGGTCAGCCGGCCGCCGCGGGTGTACTTGGTGAGGGTGCCGCCCTTGTCGTCCTCGGCGACCTGGCCGTAGCCCATGTTGTAGTAGTTGGACTCGGTCGCCCAGTCGTAGCGCTGCACGTTGCCGTGCGGGTCGACGACGAAGTCCAGGTTGAACCGGTAGCCGACCGGCTTGTCGCACTGGGAGTCGTCGCCCTTGTCCGAACTGTGGCACGGGTCGCCCGACTTGGGGTGGTAGATCGGCACGCCCCAGGCGCTGTCGGTGGCGTCGTCGGCGGTGGTGCCGGGCGCGTGGTTCAGGCCCAGGTAGTAGGCGGTGCCGTCGGTCGTGGTGACCTTGAAGTACTCGCCGTCCCACAGGCCGTTGGTGGCGCCGGTCAGCCGCTCGATCCTGGTGCCGTCGTCGCTCTGCAGGTGGTAGCCGCCGTCGTCGTCGCGCAGCAGGACGCCGTTGTGGGTGCCGAGTTGGAGGGTGGCGTTCCAGCCGGCCCAGCACTCGTCGCCGGAGTCCTTGATCCCCTGGTCCTTGCAGCTCTTGTAGGAGCGCTCGATGAAGCCGGGGTTGTACGACCAGCCGTCACCGATCCACGAGGACTGGGAGTTGCGGGCCGAGGTCTCGCCGTCCACCGACTGGGAGTCGTAGGCGAGGCTGACGGTCGGGGCGGCGCCGCCGAGCGAGGGCGGCAGGGTGATCGGGTACTGGTAGGTGAAGGCGCCCGAGGCCGAGGCGGACCAGGCGCCCGAGGCGGACAGCGAGGTGGCGCCGAAGTCGCCCTGCGAGCCGCTGCTGCCGGCCACCGCGGCGACCGCCATCCCGGAGGAGGCGGAGGCCGCCGCGGCGCGGGCGGCGGGGGCGGCGAACGGGTTGGCCGCCTTGGTGGCCGCCGGGGCCGGCAGGGTGACGGCGGCGCTGAGCCTGCGGCCGACCGGGTCGTTGACCGACTCGAGCGGGGTCCGGGTGCGGCAGGCGGCGAGCTGCGGGGTGGTGAGCGCGCAGGACGGCATCGCCACCAGGTGCAGCCGGGAGGCCCAACCGCCGCCGTACGCCTGGTCGATGGCGGCGTAGTCGAGGGAGACCGAGACGTCGCCGGTGCCGGTGCCGTGGTCGGCGCGGGCCAGGCCGACCAGCAGGCCGTCGACGCCGGCGCCCTTGGCCTGCTCGCGGCCGGCCAGGCTGACCTGGACGGAGGAGACCGGGGACAGCGGGGCGAGCGGGCTGACCAGCGCGCGGGCGCGGGCGCCGACCGCCGACGAGGTGGCCGGGGAGACCGAGACCGGCAGGGCGCCGGCCTTCACCTGCCCGGCGGGCGCGGCGAGGCTGCGC
>NZ_JAIZ01000808.1:0-241 GCF_000710465.2 Kitasatospora sp. MBT63
GCGGTCCCGGGCGGCCGGGCCGGCGAGCAGCAGTTCGCCGTCGCCGGTCAGCGCGGTGCGCACCCCGGGCAGCGGGTGGCCGAGCAGATCGCCGTCGCCGTCGAACGCCGACTTCTCGCCCTCCTCGACGGCCGCCGCGGGGAACAGCTCGGTCAGCGCGTACACCCCCCAGGCCTCCCGGGCGCCCAGCCGCTTGACCCGGCGCAGCAGTTCCGCGCCGGCCGGCGCGGAACCGGTCCAC
>NZ_JAIZ01000808.1:377-671 GCF_000710465.2 Kitasatospora sp. MBT63
CGTCAGATAGGTCTCGTCCGGCCGCAGCCGGGCCAGCTGACGGCCCAGCACCTTCGGTGAGCGGGCCGACAGCGCCACCGACGCCCCCGCCGCCAGTGCCGGGACCAGTACGAAGAAGGTGCCGCCGAGCACCGCCGCGCCCGGCCCCGGCCGTACCAGGCCGTCCACCGTGCGCATCCCGGCGGCCAGTGTGGCCCGGGTGTGCACCACGGCGCGCGGCGCGGAGGTGGTGCCGGAGGTGAACACGATCACGGCGTCGCCGTCACCGTCGTACCGGGGCGGCGGCCCACCTGG
>NZ_JAIZ01000809.1:0-1751 GCF_000710465.2 Kitasatospora sp. MBT63
CCCGCCCACCCCGACCGGCTCGCCTACGTGATGTACACCTCCGGCTCCACCGGGGTGCCCAAGGGCGTCGCCGTCACCCACCGCGACGTCGCCGTGCTGGCCGCCGACCGCTGCTGGCGCACCGGCAACCAGCAGCGGGTCCTGCTGCACTCGCCGTACTCCTTCGACACCTCGCAGTACGAGCTGTGGGTGCCGCTGCTGTCCGGCGGGACGGTGGTGGTCGCACCGCCCGGCGACCTCGACACCGCCGCGCTGCGCGACGCCCTGGTGGGCGGCCGGGTGACCGGCACGTGGCTCACCTCCGGGCTGTTCAACCTGCTCGCCGAGGAGGACCCCGGCTGCTTCCGCGGCGTGCGCGAGGTGTGGACCGGCGGCGACGTGGTCTCGCCCGCGGCCGTCACCCGGGTCCTCACCGCCTCCCCGGACACCCTGGTCGTCGACGGCTACGGCCCCACCGAGGCCACCACCTTCGCCACCCACCACTTCATGCGCGCACCGTGGCAGCAGGAGACCACCGTCGCGATCGGCACCCCCCTCGACAACACCACCTGCCACGTCCTGGACGCGGGCCTGCGCCCGGTGCCGCCGGGCGTCGCCGGTGAGCTGTACATCGGCGGCCACCGCCTCGCCCGCGGCTACCTCGGCCGGCCGGACGCCACCGCCGAACGCTTCGTCGCCGACCCGTACGGCCCGCCCGGCGCCCGGATGTACCGCACCGGCGACCTGGTCCGGCGCCGCACCGACGGCGTGCTGGAGTTCCTCGGCCGCGGCGACCACCAGGTCAAGGTGCGCGGCTTCCGGATCGAGCTCGGCGAGATCGAGTCGGTGCTCGGCCGCCACCCGGCCGTCGCGCAGAACGCCGTCCTGGTCCGCGAGGACCGCCCCGGCGAGAAGCGGGTCACCGCCTACGTGGTCGCCCAGCCGGGCGCCGCCGCCGACCCCGGCGAGCTGCGCCGGCACGTGGCCGCCGCGCTGCCCGACTACATGGTCCCGGCCGCCGTCGTCCTGCTGGAGCAGCTGCCGCTGACCCCGAACGGCAAGCTCGACCGCCGGCAACTGCCCGTCCCCGCGTACGAATCCGCGGACGCGCACCGCGCCCCCGCCTCACCCCGCGAGGAACTGCTGGCCGGCCTGTTCGGCGGGATCCTCGGCGTGCAGCGGCCCGGCACCGACGACAGCTTCTTCGACCTCGGCGGCGACAGCATCATGGCCATCCAACTGGTCGGCCGGGCCCGCCGGGCCGGACTGCTGCTCTCCCCGGCGCAGGTCTTCGAGCACCGGACGGTCGCGGCGCTGGCCGCCGTCGCCCGCGAGGCCGACGACCGGGGAGCCGGCGAGGACGGCGGTGCCGCCGACGGCCAGGCCTGGGGCGAGGTCCCGCTCACCCCGATCATGCACTGGCTGCGCGGACGCGGCGGCCCCGTCGAGGCGTTCAGCCAGTCCCTGGTGGTCCCGGTGCCGCCCGCGCTCGGCGAGGCGCGGCTCGCCGCCGCGCTGCGCGCCGTCGCCGACCAGCACGACGTCCTGCGGGCGGGCTTCACGACCGGCCCGGACGGCGCCTGGCGGATGACCATCGCCCCGCCCGGCGGCGCCGCCACGGCCGGCTGGGTCGACCGGGTCGACGCCACCGGCCTCGACGAGGCCGCGCTGCGCGACCTCACCACGGCCGAGGCGGCACGGGCCCGCGCCCGGCTCGACCCGTGGACCGGCGCCCTGGGCCGGGCGGTGTGGCTCGACCGGGGCCCCGACCC
>NZ_JAIZ01000809.1:1848-4707 GCF_000710465.2 Kitasatospora sp. MBT63
GCTGCTGACCCTCCACCACCTGGTGGTCGACGGCGTGTCCTGGCGCATCCTGCTGCCCGACCTGGCCGCCGCCTGGCAGGCCGCGGCCACCGGCACCGCCTACCGCCCGACCCCCGCCGGGACCTCGTTCCGCAGCTGGGCCCGGCAACTGGCCGCGCGCGCCGCCGGCTCCGGCCGGGACGCCGAACTCGACCGGTGGACCGGCCTGCTGGCGGCTCCCACCACACCGGTCACCGCCCGGCCGCTCGACCCCGCCGTCGACACCGCGGCCACCGCCCGGCAGCTCACCCTCACCCTGCCCGCCGACACCACCGAAGCCCTGCTGACCACCGTGCCCGCGGTCTTCCACGCCAAGGTCGACGACATCCTGCTCACCGCGTTCACCCTGGCCGTCGCCGACTGGCGGGCCCGCCGCGGGCTCGGCGACTCGGGCGCCGTCCTGCTCGACCTGGAGGGCCACGGCCGGGAACCCGGTGACTCGGGCGCCGACCTGTCCCGCACGGTCGGCTGGTTCACCGCCCTGTACCCCGTCCGCCTGGACCTCGGCACCCTCGACCGGCGGGACGCGCTGGCCGGCGGCCCCGCCGCCGGACGCGCCGTCAAACGCGTCAAGGAGCAGCTGCGGGCCGTTCCCGACGGCGGCCTCGGCTACGGCCTGCTGCGCCACCTGGACGCCGACGCCGGACCCCGGCTGGCCGCCCTGCCGACGCCCGCGCTCGGCTTCAACTACCTGGGCCGCTTCCGCGCCCCCGACGGCCCGGCCGCCGAGTGGAGCGTGGCGCCCGACGCCGAGGCGCTCGGCGAGGGCACCGACCCCGGCCTGCCGATGGCCCACGCGGTGGAGGTCGACGCCCTCACCCTGGACGGCCCGGACGGACCGCGGCTGCACGCCACCTGGAGCCGGCCCCGCCACCTGCTGGACGAGGACGCCGTCCGCGACCTCGCCCGGACCTGGTTCCGGGCGCTGGAGGCCCTCGCCGCCCACGCCCGGCGCCCCGACGCCGGCGGACACACCCCCTCCGACCTCTCCCTGGTCTCCCTCGACCAGTCCCAGATCGACCGACTCGAAGCCATGTGGAAGGTGTCCCGATGACGCAGAACGGCCTGGCAGACGTCCTGCCGCTGGCACCGTTGCAGGAAGGACTGCTGTTCCAGGTCCAGTACGACCGGGACGGCGTGGACGTGTACAACGTCCAACTGGTGCTGGAACTGCGCGGACCGCTGGACACCGGCGACCTGCGGGCGGCCGTGCACGCCCTGCTGCGCCGCCACCCCAACCTGCGTGCCGGGTTCTGGCAGCACGACCTCGACCGGCCGGTCCAGTTCGTCCCGCACGAGGCGCTGCCCGCCTGGCAGGAGGCCGACCTCGGCGGGCTCGACCCGGACGCCCGCGCCGAGGGCCTGCGCCGGTTCGTCGCCGAGGACCGCGCCCGGCGGTTCGACCCCGCCGTGCCGCCGCTGCTGCGGGCCGGCCTGGTGCGGCTCGGCCCCGACCACCACACCCTGGTGCTGACCACCCACCACCTGCTGCTCGACGGCTGGTCCATGCCGCTGCTGGTGCGCGAACTGTTCGCACTGTACGGGCAGCGCGGCGACGACCGTACGCTGCCCGTCGCCCCGCCCTACCGCAGCTACCTGGCCTGGCTGGCCGACCGCGACCAGGACGCCGCCCGGGACGCCTGGCGCTCGTACCTGTCCGGCCTCGCCGAGCCCACCCTGCTCGGCGCCGCCGGGCGCGACGCCGCACCCGCCGGTGAACTGCCGGGCCAGCTGTGGCACGAACTCGACGAGAGCGCGTCGGCCGCACTCACCGCCGCCGCCCGCCGCCGCGGCCTGACCCTGAACACCGTGGTGCAGGGCGCCTGGGCGGTCCTGCTCGGCCACGCCCTCGGCCGCGACGACGTGGTGTTCGGCGCCACCATGGCGAACCGGCCGCCGGAGATCCCCGGCATCGAGTCCACCATCGGGATGTTCATCAACACCCTGCCGGTCCGGGTGGCGCTGCGCCCCGCCGAACCGTTCGCCGACCTGCTCGCGCGCGTCCAGCAGGAGCAGGCCGCGCTGATCGAGCACCGGCACCTGCCGCTGACCGAGGTGCAGCGCGGCGCCGGGCACGCCGAACTCTTCGACTCCGCCGTCGTCTTCGAGAACTACCCGCTGGACCCCGCCGTGCTGCGGGCCGAGAGCCGGGGCGTACGGCTGGCCGGCTTCGAGGTCGGCGACGCCACCCACTTCGCGCTGACGCTGCTCGCCATCCCGGGCGACCGGATCCGGCTGCGGCTGGACCACCGCGCCGACGTGCTCGACGGCGACGGCGCCCGCACCCTGCTCGGGCGCCTGGAGCAGCTGCTCGCCGACTTCGCCACCGACCCCGGGCGGCCGGTGGGCCGGCTCGACCTGCTCACCGCCGACGAGCGGGCCCACGTCCTCGAGGTGGGGCGGGCGGCCGAGCACCCGGTGGCCGACCTGACCCTGCCGCAGCTGTTCGAGGCGCAGGCCGCCCGCACCCCCGACGCCACCGCGCTCGCCTTCGAGGGCCGCACCCTCGACTACGCGCAGCTCAACTCCCGCGCCAACCGCCTGGCCCGCGCCCTCGCCGCCCGCGGCGCCGGCCCCGACCGGGTCGTCGCCCTGTACCTGCCCCGCTCGCTCGACCTGTACGTCGCCGTGCTGGCCGTGCTCAAGACCGGCGCCGCCTACCTGCCCGTCGACCCCGAGTACCCGGCCCGGCGGATCGCCGACATGCTCGACGACGCCCGCCCGGCCCTGGTGCTGACCGCGGCGGACGCCGCCGAGGACCACGGCGGCCTGCCGGACGGCGACCTCACCGACGCCGAGCGCACCGCCCCGCTGACCCCC
>NZ_JAIZ01000809.1:4840-5323 GCF_000710465.2 Kitasatospora sp. MBT63
CCGTGGTCATGCCCGGCGGAGCCCTGGCCAACCTGCTCGCCTGGCACCAGCGGAAGATCCCCGGCGGGCCCGGCACCACCGTCGCCCAGTACGCCTCGCTGAGCTTCGACGTCGCCGCGCAGGAGATCCTCTCCGCGCTGCTGCACGGCCGCACCCTCGCCGTGCCGACCGAGCGGGTCCGGCGCGACGCCGGTGCGCTCGCGGCCTGGCTGCAGGAGTACCGGGTCAACGAGCTGTACGCCCCCGACCTGGTGATCGAGGCGCTCGCCGAGGCCGCCGCCGAGCAGGGCCTGACCCTGCCCGACCTGCGCCACCTGGTCCAGGCCGGCGAGGCGCTGACGGCCGGCTCGCGGGTGCGCGCGTTCTGCGCCGCTGTCCCCGGCCGGCGCCTGCACAACCACTACGGCCCCGCCGAGACCCACGTGGTGACCGGCTGCGAACTCCCCGTGGATCCGTCGTCGTGGCCGGAGCCGGTGCCGATCG
>NZ_JAIZ01000810.1:0-1579 GCF_000710465.2 Kitasatospora sp. MBT63
GGCTCGACCGGGACACCGGCCGGCGGCGGCTCGGCGATGGTGCGCAGCGGCATGGTCTCGTTGAGCCCGGCCGGGACGGCGGCGTCGGGGGCCTGGCCGACGGCGGGCCCGGGGACGACGGGGTGTTCGAGCACCGCGACGGTCTCCACGGCACCCATCAGCGGTTCGCCCCAGGAGCCCTGCGGGCCGGGCATCAGCAGCTCGTCCTCGTCCTCGTCCAGCTGGTCGAGGAAGGTGTAGGCGGGCCGGTGCTCGCCGGCCCAGGCCTGGACGGGTGGCTGCGCGCCGGGCATGGCGGTGCCGTCCGGCGTGCCGAGCGGGTCGGCACCGCCGTGCGGCTGCTCCGGTACTCCCGCACTCGGGACGTGGCCGCCATCGGTCATGTCAAAGCTCCTTCCAGGCCGCTTCCGCGACCTTGGCGGCACGGCCACGACCGCAGCGCCCAACTCCGCTGGGAGGAGACCGCGGACGGCCTGCCCCTCCACCTACTGGCGGCCGCCGCGCACACGGCGGCCGTCGGCTCCGGCGCGCTGCACCCACCCCGGCGGCGCAGCGGCCCTCCCGGGCTGGCGCACCGTCAGGAACAACGACGGCCCGGGGCAACCGGCACGACCGCGCCGGAACCCTACGGCATTCTTCCGGCCCGGCCCGCATCGCGTCGAATGCGCGCGAAATGTGTCGATGCAGGTTGCACCGCGTCAAATCGGTACCAACCGGTCAGGATCGGACACGATCCACCGACGCGCGAAGCCCGGGGCCACCCTACCGGCCGGGGCCGACGGTCTCCCGAATCGGTGTCCGGATGCGACGTGGATCACCGTCCGGGCGGGCCCGCCGCCCGGTGGGGGGCGGTTCCGGCCTGCCGCGGGGCCTCGGCGGCCCGGGCCGGGGACACCGCGTGGTCCGTGCGGTGCCACCGGGCCGGGTCCGGGGGGCTGAGTCCGGCTCAGCCGGCCCGGCCCCAGAGGATCAAGGTGTGGTCGGCCGGGCCGAAAGAGGGGCGGTCGCGGTCGGCGCGCGCCGGAGTGAGCGGCGCGGACTGCAGCAGTGCGCCGTCCACGTGGTAGCCCGCCGTCTCGGCGATCTGCCGGAAGTCGGCCGCCTCGGCCAGGTTCCGGGCGATCAGGACCAGACGTCCGGGGCGGCGGGCGGCGACGGCCCGAACCAGTTCCGCGCCGCCGGACTCGATCACCACCGCGTCCGGCTCGGGCAGCCCGCCGAGCGCCTCGGGTCCCTCCCCCGGGACCACCTCGACCTCGACGGCGTGGCGGCGCGCGGCTGCGGCCGTCCGCGCCCGGGCGTCGGCCTGCGCCTGGACCGCGACCACCGCCGCGCCGAGCCGCGCGGTGTCGACGGCCAGTTCGCCGCCGGCTCCGCCGACCGTCCACACCAGGTCCCCGGGGACCGGCCCGATCCTGGCCAGCGCCAGCGCGCGGACATGCGCCGGCAGCGCGTGCTCCTCGGCCGGTGGGCCGTCGTCCGCCCCCGCACCCGCGTACGCCGGGGCGGGCAGCGCCCAGCCGTGCTCCGGCGCGGGGAAGCCCAGCGGGCGGCCGGCGAGCCAGCCGGCCGCCCCGGG
>NZ_JAIZ01000810.1:1670-23785 GCF_000710465.2 Kitasatospora sp. MBT63
TCGGGTGGCCGCCGATCACCAGCACCACGCTGGGGTCGCGCCAGTCGTGGTCCGGTACCCGCTCGGAGGTCAGGACGGTGACGTCCTCGTCCGGGGTGCCCAGCGCCTCGCAGACCACGAAGGTGCGGTGCACGCCGCGGAGCATCAGGGCCAGTTCGGCGGGGCCGGCGTCGGCGGTGGTGAGCACGGCGACCTTGGGGTGGGCCCGGCAGATGTTGGCGGCGCGGCGGAGCCGGCCGCCGTGCACCGACACCACCTGGGCGTCCTCCCAGGCCATCCCGGCCCGGGCGAAGGCGGTGGCGACCGAGGAGACGGCGGGCAGTACCTCGAGTTCGAGTCCGTACTCGGGCCGCCGCAGGGTCCGTACGACGCCGAAGAAGCCCGGGTCGCCCTCGGCGACGACCACGGCGGTGCCGCGGTGCTCGGCCAGCCGGTGGGCGGCGGCCGCGATGCTGCCGAGGGCGATGCGTTCGGCGCCGGCCGGCACCGGCAGCGCGTTCAGCTGGTAGGGCGCCCCCGCCACCAGGGTCGCCCCGGCGAGCGCGGAGGCCGCCGCCTCGGTGAGTGGGGTGCCGTCCCACCCGATGACCGTGATCCGGTCAGCCATCTGCGGCTGTTCTCCCTCGCCTGGTCCGCCCCGTCGCAGGGCCCGGCCGACGGTCCGCGGCGGATCGACTCGACGCCCGGAACCGTGCGGACACACACCCTCGGGCGGCCGGCCTCGGCACGCCCCAGGAGAGGCTACCGGGTGCACCGACCGGTCCGCCCGGCGACGCCCGACCCGGCGGCCGTACGGTCAGTCGCGGAGCAGGTGGCCCCGGTCGGCCCAGTCGGGCTCGGGGCTGTCCAGGTCCTCCGGGAGCAGGCTCCACACGATGAGGTCGCTGCGGGTCCCGGCGGCCGGCGCGGTGCGGCCGCGCTCCCCCGGGGTCCAGTCGTCCCGGACTATCCAGGCACTGCGCAGCACGCCCTCGCTGATGCAGCCGGTCTTCTGGGCGACCTGCTGGCCGGCGGTGTTCCCGGCGGCGGTGCGCAGCTCCAGGCGGTGGAAACCGCGGTCCTCGAACAGCCACTGGGCGACCCCGAGGACGGCCTCCGGGGCGTAGCCCTCGCCGCGCGCCCAGGGGGCGGTCACCCCGGTGATCTCGGTGGACCGCAGCCGCCAGTCGGTGCCGCGGAGTTCGACCCGGCCGACCACCCGCTGGGTGAGGTGCTCGATGACGGTGAAGCAGATGCCCCGGCCGTCCGCGCGGCAGGCGGGGGCGTGGGTGCGGATCCACTCCAGGGCGTGGGTCTCGGTGAAGGGCTGGGGAACGGCCGTCCAGGCGTACACCTGCTCGTCGGCCATCATCGAGACCAGGCTGGGGGCGTCGGCGTCCGTGGGCGGGCGCAGCAGCAGCCGGTCGGTGCTGATGGCTGTCTCGGGGAAGCTCGCTGCCATTGCCGTCTCTCCTCGCCGGGTCGTGGACACACGGTACGCCGCGCCCCTCCTCGGGCGTGCCAGGGTACCCGCTGCCCGTCGACGGACCGTCAGGTGTGCCGCCGATGTGGCGACGGCACGTCAGATTCGCCCCCGACGGGACCGTCTCCCCTGCATACTGCACGACCGGGCCCCCGCCGTGGTGAGGCGGGGGCCCGGTCACGGGCGTGCGGGACGCGGGGGCGGGGGTGCCGGTCAGAACGCCGGGACGACCGAACCCTGGAAGGTGTCGGCGATGTACTTCTTCACCTCGGCGGAGTGCAGCAGCTCGGCCAGCTTCTTGACCCGCGGGTCGGCCTCGTTGCCCTTCTTGACGGCGAGGATGTTGGCGTAGGGGTTGCCCTCGGCCTTCTCCAGCAGGATCGCGTCGGTGGCGGGCTTGAGGCCGGAGTCGAGGGCGTAGTTGCCGTTGATGACCGCGGCGTCCAGGTCGTCGAGGGCACGCGGCAGCTGGGCCGCCTCCAGCTCCTTGAACTTGAGGTTCTTCGGGTTGCTCGCGATGTCCTGGACGGTGGCGGCGGTGCCGGCGCCGCCCTTGAGGGTGATGACGTTGTTGTCGGCGAGCAGCTTCAGCGCCCGGCCCTCGTTGGTGGCGTCGTTGGGGACGCCGACCTGGGCGCCGTCCTTGAGGTCGCCGATGGCCTTGGCCTTCTTGGAGTAGACGCCGAGCGGCTCGAGGTGGACCGGCTCGACCGAGACGATGCTGGTGCCGTTCTTCTGGTTGAAGTCCTCGAGGTAGGGCACGTGCTGGAAGTAGTTGGCGTCCGCGGAGCCGTCCTGAACGGCCGTGTTGGGGGTGACGTAGTCGCTGACCACCTTGATGTTCAGCTTGAGTCCCGCCTTCTCGGCCAGGTTGTCCTTCACGTACTGGAGGATCTGGGCGTGCGGGGTGGGGCTGGCGACCACGGTCAGCGCCTTGTTCGGGTCGGCGGAGGCGCCGGCCGGCGAGGAGCCGGAGCTGCTGCAGGCGGCGAGCGACAGGGCGAGGCCGGCGGTGGCGAGGACGGTGGTGGTCTTCAGGACGTTACGCACGAAAAGTGCCTTTCTGCGGGGTTGCGGTCGGCCGCCCGGACCGTGGATGACGGGACGGGTGCGGCCGGGTTCTCGCCGGGCCCGGGGTGGGGCCGCGGCGGGGTCAGGAGGCGACGGGCTCGTCGTCGGAGGGGGTGCCGCTGCGGCCGAACAGGGAGCCGAGCGGGCTGCGGTATCCACCGCGGTGGGAGAGCCGGCGGGCGATCCGGTCGCCGATCAGCTGGAGCACGGTCACGATGACCACCAGCTCGGCGACGATCACCCACATGAAGGTGGTCTGGAAGCGCAGGTAGCCGTAGCGGTAGGCGAGGTCGCCGAGGCCGCCGCCGCCGACCACGCCCGCCATCGCGGAGAAGCCGATCAGGGCGATCACCGTGGTGACTGCCGAGGCGACCAGCGCGGGCAGCGCCTCCGGCAGGAGCACCTTGCGGACGGTCGTCAAGGTCGAACCGCCCATCGACTGGACGGCCTCGACCAGGCCGGGGTCGACCTCGCGGACGGAGGTCTCGACCAGCCGGGCGAAGAACGGGATGGCGCCCACCGTGAGCGGCACCGTCGCCGCCTGCCACCCGATGCTGGTGCCGGCGATCAGCTTGGTGAAGCTCGCCAGCGCCACGATCAGGATGATGAATGGCAGCGAGCGGCCGATGTTGACCACGGCGCCGACCACCCGGTTCAGCGCGAGGTTCTCCAACTGGCCGCCGCGGTCCGTCAGCACCAGGAGCAGGCCAACCGGCAGACCGAGGATCACGGTGGCGACCGAGGCGACGCCGACCATCTGGAGGGTCTCCCAGGTGGCGGGCCACATCAGGTCCTGCATCTGGTCCCAGGTCAGGGTGTTGCTCATGCCGCCGCTCCGTTCGCCGCGAGGACGTCCACCTGGAGGCCCTGCTCGCGCAGGAAGCCGATCGGTACCACGTTGTCCTGGTGGCCGCCGGGCAGTTCGACCCGCATCCGGCCGACCATCCGGCCGGCGATGGTCTCCACCGCGGCACCCAGGATGTTGATGTCGATCTGGTAGGTGCGGGCGAGCTGGGAGATGAACGGCTGGGCCGGGGTGTCGCCCTGGAAGGTGACCTCGACGACGGTGTGGCCGGGGTGACCGGAGCCGAAGTCGCCGAGCGGGAAGAGGTCCCGGGCGAGCTGGGAGCCCTCGGTGGCGAGCAGGTCGGTCAGGGCGCCGGCCTCCACCACCCGGCCGCCGCGCATCAGGGCGGCGGAGTCGCAGACGGACTTGATGACGTCCATCTCGTGGGTGATCAGCAGCACGGTCAGGCCGAGTTGCCGGTTGAGGTCGCGCAGCAGGGCGAGGATCGAGCGGGTGGTCTCCGGGTCGAGCGCCGAGGTGGCCTCGTCGGAGAGCAGCACCTTGGGGTCGCCGGCCAGGGCGCGGGCGATGCCGACGCGCTGCTTCTGGCCGCCGGAGAGCTGGCTCGGGTAGCTGCGCGCCTTGTCGGCGAGGCCGACCAGGTCCAGCAGTTCGGCCGCGCGGCGGCGCCGGGTGGTGCGGTCCTGGCCGATGATCTCCAGCGGCAGTTCGACGTTCTCCTGCACGGTGCGCGAGGAGAGCAGGTTGAAGTGCTGGAACACCATGCCGATCCGGCGGCGCGCCTCGCGCAGCTCGCGTCCGGCGCGGTGCTCGCTGCCGGAGAGCGCAGTGAGGTCGAGGCCGTCCACGGTGACCGTGCCGGAGCTGGGCCGCTCCAGCATGTTGACGCAGCGGATGAGGGTGGACTTGCCGGCGCCACTGGTGCCGACGACTCCGTAGACCTCGCCCTCGCGGACGTGCAGGTCGACGCCGTCGAGGGCGGTGACCTCGCGGCCGCCGGAGCGGTAGACCTTCCTGAGGTCCTTGGTGGTGATCACAGCTGCTTCCGTTGTTCGTGGGCGGACGGCTTTGCGGCCGGCATGCCGGAGGCGGTCAGCGGCATGCCGAGCACGCCGGTGCAGGTGAAGAGGGGGGTTAGGTACGTGTTCCACGACGGAAGTGACCGCCGGAAGGGCGGCGACGCGCGGGGACACGGCCCTGGCGGGTCATCAGTGACCGGCGGGCGGACACGCCGGTGACGGCGCGCGGGGAGTTACTCGCTTCGGGGCGCGAGCGCAGGGACGGTGGCCCTCAGCGGCGACACATTCGACGGCACATGCATCGCTCACCTGCCGGCGCGGTGCCGGTGGGGGTGCATTTCGTCGTCGCAGTCATACGAGCTAGTAAATCAGACATATGGGCACGGTCCCAATGAACAGGACCCGCTGTCCGAAATGCGGACACGAGCCTTGTGCCACAAGGCCGACGGCGCCCGACTCCGGTGGAGGGGGGCGCCGTCGGCGGGCCGGGAACGGCCGGGGATCAGGCTGCGAGCGAGGTCGCGACCGGCTTCTCCATGGTCACGATGCTCAGCCGGCGGGAGACCTCCCGCACGGAGGTCTGGCGGTACCCCTGGCGGGCGTACAGGCGCAGGTTGGCGAGGCTGCGGTGGCCGGAGAACAGCTCGAACCCGCTCACCGCGTGCTCGGTGCTCAGCCGGCGCTCGACCGCGTCCAGCAGCCGGCGGCCCAGCCCGTGCCGCTGGATCCGCGGGTGGACCACCAGCCGGCCGATGTGGCCGACACCCTGCTCGTCGACCCAGCCGCGTACCGTGCCGACCACCTCGTCGCCGAGGCGCGCAACCAGCACGTGCCGCTCGGCGATCTCCTCCCGCAGGCTGTCCAGGCTCTGGGTCAGCGGATCGATCGTCCAGTCCGAGTACAGCTCGGCCTCGCTCTGGTACCCGAGGTACTGCAGCTTGAGGATCTGCTCCGCGTCCTGCTCGGTCGCCGCCGAGATGCTCACACTCATGCCCATGTACGGGGCCTCCCCATGGATCGTGCCCGGCGCGACGAGTGAGGGTCTCGCACCGGCCGCCTACCGAGGTGTGCCCGGACGGGGATCGGCCCGGTCCGGGAAAAAGCGCTGCTCCGGTCCCTCCGGACGACATCACCGTCCGCCTGGCCCGGATCAGCGCTCACGCTCAGTATCCGGAACGGCGGACGACCGTCAAGAGCGACGTTCGCCACCGCTCTACCCAGCCGTCGGCCGCCCTCAACCTCCCGGACGCCCGACGTGTCGAGCATCACTCGACCTTCACCGGACTCTCGGCGCTCGGGCCCGCGTCCGCGGCGAGGTCCGCGGCTCAGTCCGCCGCCCAGTCCGCGCTCCGGGCCGCGAGCAGCGCCCGCAGACAGCCCAGGCACCGGGAGCGGGTCGGGCCGAGCGAGCCGCGCGGCACGCCGAGGCGTTCGGACAGCTGCCGGTACGACAGCTCCGGTGACTGGGCGAGCGCCGCCAGCAGGGCGGGGCACCGGCCGGGAAGGGCGGCCAGGGCCCGGCGGACGGCCCGGTGGAGCTCGGTCCTGGCGAGCTGTTCGGCCGGTCCGAGGTGACGCTGGGTCACCACGGGCACCGGTGTCTCCACCGCCCGCTCACGCGCCGCCAGCGCCGTCCGCACCGCCAGCCCCCGCAGCCACGCCCCCGGACGGGCCGGCAGGCCACCCACCCGGGCCCGTTCCACGGCCCCCAGCCAGACCGACTGCTCCAGGTCCTCGGCGTCCACCCCGCACCCACGCGCCAGGACGGCCACGAATGGCACCAGCTCGGCTCGGAGTTCGGCAACGGGGATCACACCCCTATGACCGCAACACTCCCCCACACCGACACGGCCCCCACCCCGGGACCACCCGTTCGGGTGCCCACGAGCGGCGCAGCACAGGGGCGCTGGGGGTACCCCCGGCCGGAGGCTGGGGGCGGAACTGCGCGAAGCGGAAGCCAACCTGCCGGCACCCCGGCGACGGCGGGGAACAATCACCCGCCGTCGCCGACCGACCCCGGCCACCTACCGCCTCTCGCGCAGTTCCCCGCGCCCCTGAAAGAAACCACCCCAGCGCACCTGAAAATCACCCCCGAGGGGCGCACCACAGGGGCGCTGGGGGTACCCCCGGCCGGAGGCTGGGGGCGGAACTGCGCGAAGCGGAAGCCAACCTGCCGGCACCCCGGCAACGGCGGGGAACAACCACCCGCCGTCGCCGACCGACCCGGTCACCTACCGCTCTCGCGCAGTTCCCCGCGCCCCTGAAAACCGCCCCGGCGCCCCTGACAGACCACCCCAGCACACCTGAAGTCACCGCCCCTGGGGGTTGGGGTCAGGCGGTGGTCCACTCCTGCTGGAGGGCGAGGTCCGCCTTGATCTCGGCGAGTTGGGCGGCCACCGCGCTCGGGGCGGTGCCGCCGCGGCCGTTGCGGGAGGCGATGGCGCCGTGGACGCTGAGTACGGACCGCACCTCGGGCGTCAGGTGCCCGGAGATCTCGGCGAACTGCTGGTCCGTCAGGTCGGCCAGCTCGATGCCCTGGGCCTCGCAGACCTTGACGCAGGCGCCCGCCACCTCGTGCGCGACCCGGAACGGGACGCCCTGCTTGACCAGCCACTCCGCGATGTCGGTGGCCAGCGAGAACCCGGCCGGGGCCAGCTCCTCGAGCCGGTCGCGGTGGACCGTGAGGGTGGCCATCATGCCGGTGAAGGCCGGCAGCAGGACCTCCAGGGTGTCGCAGGAGTCGAAGACCGGCTCCTTGTCCTCCTGGAGGTCGCGGTTGTACGCGAGCGGCAGCGCCTTGAGGGTGGCCAGCAGGCCGGTGAGGTTGCCGATCAGGCGGCCGGACTTGCCCCGGGCCAGCTCGGCGATGTCGGGGTTCTTCTTCTGCGGCATGATCGACGAGCCGGTGGAGAAGGCGTCGTGCAGCGTGATGAAGCCGAACTCCTTGGTGTTCCAGATGATCACCTCTTCCGCGATCCGGGAGAGGTTGATCCCGATCATCGCGGTGACGAAGGCGAACTCGGCGACGAAGTCCCGGGAGGCGGTGCCGTCGATCGAGTTGCCGACCGAGCCGCGCTCGAAGCCCAGCTCGGCGGCGACCGCCTCCGGGTCGAGGCCGAGCGAGGAGCCGGCCAGTGCACCGGAGCCGTACGGGGAGACGGCGGTGCGGGTGTCCCACTGGCGCAGCCGCTCGGCGTCCCGGCCGAGGGCCTGCACGTGCGCGAGGACGTGGTGGGCGAACAGCACGGGCTGTGCGTGCTGGAGGTGGGTGCGGCCCGGCATCGCGGTGTCGGGGTGGGCCTCGGCGAGGCCGACCAGGGCGTGCTGGAGGTCGAGCACCAGAGCGCCGATGATCTTCGCGTGGTCGCGCAGGTACATCCGGAACAGGGTGGCGATCTGGTCGTTGCGCGAGCGTCCGGCCCGGAGCTTGCCGCCGAGGTCGGGGCCGAGCCGCTCCAGCAGGCCGCGTTCCAGCGCGGTGTGCACGTCCTCGTCGGCGACGGTGCCGGTGAAGGTGCCCGCCTCGACGTCGGCGAGCAGCCGGTCGAGGCCGTCGAGCATGCCGCTCAGCTCCTCGTCACCGAGCAGGCCCGCCTTGTGCAGCACCTTGGCGTGCGCCTTGGAGCCGGCGATGTCGTAGGGCGCGAGGCGCCAGTCGAAGTGCACAGAGGCGGAGAGCCTGGCCAGGGCCTCGGAGGGGCCGTCGGCGAATCGCGCGCCCCAGAGGCGGACGTCAGCGGGCTGGTCGGCGGGCATCGCTCGGGCTCCTTCAGCTGTGCGGCGGTAGGGGTGGTCCCGGCTGCCGGGGGTGACAGCCGGGACCGGGGAGGGGTGGCTCAGGCCAGGTCGCGCCGGGCCGCGATCTTCGAGGAGAGGCCGAAGATCTCGATGAAGCCCTTGGACATCGACTGGTCGAAGGTGTCGCCGGTGTCGTAGGTGGCGAGGTTGAAGTCGTACAGCGACTGGTCGGACTTGCGGCCGTTGACCACGGCCCGGCCGCCGTGCAGGACCAGCCGGATGTCGCCGGAGACGGACTGGTTGGCCTCGTTGACGAAACCGTCCAGGGCCCGCTTGAGCGGGGAGAACCACAGGCCGTCGTAGACCAGCTCGGCCCAGCGCTGCTCGACCTGCCGCTTGTAGCGGGCCAGCTCGCGCTCGACGGTGACGTTCTCCAGCGCCTGGTGGGCGGTGATCAGGGTGATCGCGCCGGGGGCCTCGTAGATCTCCCGGGACTTGATGCCGACGAGGCGGTCCTCGACCATGTCGAGCCGGCCGATGCCCTGGGCGCCCGCGCGCTTGTTGAGCTCCTCGATGGCCTGCAGCACGGTGACCTTGCGGCCGTCGATGGCGACCGGGACGCCGGCCTCGAAGGTGATGACCACCTCGTCGGCCTCGCGCGGGGTGGCCGGGTTCTGGGTGTACTCGTAGACGTCCTCGATCGGGGCGTTCCAGATGTCCTCCAGGAAGCCGGTCTCCACGGCCCGCCCGAAGACGTTCTGGTCGATCGAGTACGGCGACTTCTTGGTGGTGGCGATCGGCAGGCCCTTGGCCTCGGCGAAGGCGATCGCCTTGTCCCGGGTCATCGCGTAGTCGCGGACCGGGGCGATGCACTTGAGGCCCGGGGCCAGCGAGTTGATGCCGACCTCGAAGCGGACCTGGTCGTTGCCCTTGCCGGTGCAGCCGTGGGCGACGGTGGTGGCGCCGTGCTTCTGGGCGGCGGCGACCAGGTGCTTGACGATGGTCGGCCGCGACAGCGCGGAGACCAGCGGGTACTGGCCCTGGTAGAGGGCGTTGGCCTTGAGCGCCGGCAGGCAGTACTCGTCGGCGAACTCCTCGCGGGCGTCGGCGACCTCGGCCTCGACGGCGCCGCAGTCCAGCGCGCGCTGGCGGATCTTCTCCAGGTCCTCGCCGCCCTGGCCGACGTCGACGGCGACGGCGATGACCTCGGCGCCGGTCTCCTCGGCGATCCAGCCGATGCAGACGGACGTGTCCAGACCGCCCGAGTAGGCGAGTACGACGCGCTCGGTCACGGCTTTCTCCTTCACAAAAGGGTGCGTACAGGGCAGGGGACCGTGCTGTACGGTTCCCATGCGGCGTTAGGCATAAGTATGCATCACTGCGTATGAAACGCCAAACCCCGTTTCCGGGGCGCACAGCACGGGCGGGGATTCCTCCGGGAACCGGCCGTCGGCCGGGCCCGGAGCGGTCTACTGGACCTTGGCCTGGGCCAGCTGCATCAGGTGGTCGGCCAGCGCCTGGCCGCCGGCCGGGTCGCGGCTGATCAGCAGCACGGTGTCGTCGCCGGCGATGGTGCCGATCACCTCGTACACCTCCGCCGCGTCGATCGCCGAGGCGAGGAACTGCGCGGCCCCGGGCGGGGTGCGCAGCACCACCAGGTTGCCGGAGGCGGTGGCGGAGACCATCAGCTCGCCCGCCAGCCGGGCCATCCGGCCCTCGCTGGCGGACTCGCCCATCGGCGCGCGCGGCGTACGGTCGCCGCCCTCGGCCGGGACGGCGTAGATGAGTGCGCCGTCCCGGTTGCGGATCTTCACCGCGCCCAGCTCGTCCAGGTCCCGGGAGAGGGTGGCCTGGGTGACCACCAGTCCGTCGTCGGCCAGCAGTTTGGCGAGCTGGCTCTGCGAGCGGACCGGCTGACGTGTCAGCAGGTCCACGATCCGCCGGTGGCGCGCGGTGCGGGTCTGCGGGACCTGCGACGTCGGCCCGGCGGCGGACTGGTCGAAGTTGGGTGCGGTCATACGATGATTCTCCTGGACTGGGCTCAGCAGTTCGCGTCGGGGGCGGACTCCCGCACCGACCGGAGGATCTCCGGCAGTGCGGCCAGGAAGCTGTCCGCCTCCTGCTCGGTGAGCACCAGCGGCGGCACCAGCCGGACGGCGTCCGGCACGGCCGCGTTCACCAGGAACCCGGCCTGCTGCGCGGCGGCCTGCACCTGGGCCGAGACCGGCGCGGTCAGCACGATGCCGAGCAGCAGCCCGCTGCCGCGCACGTGGGCCACCAGCGGGTCGCCGATCGCCTCCACGCCCTGCCGGATCCGCTCGCCGACCTTGGCGACGTGCTCCAGCAGGCCCTGGGACTCGATGGTGTCCAGCACCGCCAGGCCCGCCGCCGCGACCACCGGGTTTCCGCCGAAGGTGGTGCCGTGGTGGCCCGGGTGGAGCAGTTCGGCGGCCGGGCCGAAGGCGATGGCGGCGCCGATCGGCAGGCCGCCGCCGAGCCCCTTGGCCAGGGTGATGATGTCCGGGTCGGCGCCCTCGACGGCCTGGTGGGCGAACCAGTGGCCGGTGCGGCCGATGCCGGTCTGGATCTCGTCCAGGACCAGCAGGGTGCCGGTGGCACGGGTGATCTCGCGGGCGGCCCGCAGGTAGCCGTCGGGCAGCGGGACCGCGCCGTTCTCGCCCTGGATCGGCTCCAGGAAGACGGCGGCGGTGCCGGTGGTGACGGCCGCCCGCAGCGCCTCGACGTCGCCGAACGGCACATGGGTGACGTCGCCGGGCAGCGGGCGGAACGGGTCCTGCTTGGCGGGCTGCGCGGTGAGCGCCAGCGCGCCCATGGTGCGGCCGTGGAAGGCGCCCTGCACCGAGACCAGGTGGGTCCGGCCGGTCAGCCGGCTGATCTTGAAGGCGGCCTCGTTGGCCTCCGCGCCGGAGTTGCAGAAGAACACCCGGCCGTCGCGGCCGGACAGCTGGAGCAGCCGCTCGGCGAGCCGGACGGTCGGCTCCGCGATGAACAGGTTGGAGACGTGCCCGAG
This sequence comes from Kitasatospora sp. MBT63, assembly GCF_000710465.2. GTDB lineage: Bacteria > Actinomycetota > Actinomycetes > Streptomycetales > Streptomycetaceae > Kitasatospora. The sequence continues at coordinate 12,800 of NZ_JAIZ01000810.1, forward strand.
GGTGGAGATCTGGCCGGTGACCGCCTCGACCACGGCCGGGTGGGCGGTGCCGAGCGCGTTGACCGCGATCCCGCCGACCAGGTCCAGGTACTCCTTGCCGTCGGCGTCCCAGAACCGGGAGCCGGCGCCGCGGACCAGCGGGATCCGCGGGGTGCCGTAGTTGTCCATCAGCGCGTGCTGCCACCGCTCGGTGATGCCGCTGTTGCCGCCGGTCATGCCAGTCCCCCCAGTACGGGCGCCTCGTCGTCGGGGACGACCATGGTGCCGATGCCTTCGTCGGTGAAGATCTCCAGGAGCAGGCTGTGCTGCACCCGTCCGTCCAGGACGCGGGCGGTGCCGACGCCGGAGCGCACGGCCCGCAGACAGCCCTCCATCTTGGGGAGCATGCCGGTCGCCAGGGTCGGCAGCATCTCCTCCAGTTCGGTGCCGGTGAGCCTGCTGATCACGTCGTCGGAGCCCGGCCAGTCGCGGTAGAGGCCCTCGACGTCGGTCAGGATGACCAGCATCTCGGCGCCGAGCGCGACGGCCAGTGCGGCGGCCGCGGTGTCGGCGTTGATGTTGTAGACGTGGCCGTCGGCGCCGCGCGCGATCGAGGAGATGACCGGGATCCGGCCGTCGCCGATCAGGGCCTTCACCGCGCCCGCCTCGATGTTGACGATGTCGCCGACCAGGCCGATGTCGACCTGTTCGCCCTCCACCACCGCGTACCGCTTGACCGCGGTCATGGTGTGGGCGTCCTCGCCGGTCATGCCGACCGCGAACGGTCCGTGCTCGTTGAGCAGCCCGACCAGCTCGCGCTGGACCTGGCCCGCCAGCACCATCCGCACCACGTCCATGGTCTCCGGGGTGGTGACCCGCAGCCCGGCGGTGAAGGACGACTCCAGGCCGAGCTTCTCCAACTGGGCGTTGATCTGCGGGCCGCCGCCGTGGACCACGACCGGGTGCAGTCCGGCGTAGCGCAGGAAGACCACGTCCTGGGCGAACGCCGCCTTGAGTTCGTCGTCGACCATGGCGTTGCCGCCGAACTTGATCACGATGGTCTTGCCGTGGAAGCGCTCCAGCCAGGGCAGCGCCTCGATCAACGTGCGCGCCTTGGGCAACGCGGTGTTGTTGCGGGCCTGTTCGCCCTTGGGTGCGATCTGCACGATGTCCCCCGGATCAGGTCGAGTAGGCGCTGTTCTCATGGACGTAGTCTGCGGTCAGGTCGTTGGTCCAGACAGTGACCGCGAATTGACCGGCCTTCAGATCGGCGGTGATGACCACCTCGCGGCCCTTCATCGACACCAGCGAGCGGTCCTCGCCGACGCTGCCGTCGCGGCAGACCCAGACGCCGTTGATGGCGACGTCCAGCCGGTCCGGGTCGAAGGCGGCCCGGGTGGTGCCGATCGCGGCCAGCACCCGGCCCCAGTTGGGGTCCTCGCCGTGGATGGCGCACTTGAGCAGGTTGTTGCGGGCCACCGTGCGGGCGACCTCGACGGCCTCCTCCTCGGTGGCCGCGTTGACGACGTCGATCCGGATGTCCTTGCTCGCGCCCTCGGCGTCGCCGATCAGCATCCGGGCCAGCTCGCCGCAGACCGTCTGCACGGCCTCGGTGAACTCGTCACGGTCCGGCACCACTTCACTGGCGCCGGAGGCGAGCAGCAGCACGGTGTCGTTGGTCGACATGCAGCCGTCGGAGTCGATCCGGTCGAAGGTGGTGCGGGTGGCGGCGCGCAGCACCGCGTCCAGCTCGGGCGCCTCGACGGCGGCGTCCGTGGTGATCACCACCAGCATGGTGGCGAGGCCCGGGGCGAGCATGCCCGCGCCCTTGGCCATGCCGCCGACGGTCCAGCCGGCCGGGCTGGCGACCTGGGCGGTCTTGTGGACGGTGTCGGTGGTCTTGATGGCGATGGCGGCGGCCTCGCCGCCGTCGGCGGAGAGCGCGGCGACGGCCTGCTCGACGCCGGGCAGCAGCAGGTCCATCGGCAGCCGCTCACCGATCAGGCCGGTGGAGCAGACCGCGACCTCGCCGGCGCCGGTGGCGAGCTGTTCGGCCACCTTCTCGGCGGTGGCGTGGGTGTCCTGGAAGCCCAGCGGCCCGGTACAGGCGTTGGCGCCACCGGAGTTGAGGACGACGGCGGCGAGCCGGCCGGCCTTCAGCACCTGCTCGGACCAGAGCACCGGCGCGGCCTTGACCCGGTTGGAGGTGAAGACGCCGGCGGCGGCGAAGGCCGGGCCGTCGTTGACCACCAGGGCCAGGTCGGGCGTGCCGGAGGCCTTGATGCCGGCGGTCACGCCGGCGGCCCGGAAGCCCTTCGCGGCGGTGACGCCCGCGCTCTGATGGTCGGTCACGGTGCGACTCCGTTCAGCGGAAGACCCAGCTCCTCGGGGAGCCCGAGGGCGATGTTCATGCTCTGCACCGCGCCGCCGGCGGTGCCCTTGACCAGGTTGTCGATGGCGCTGATCGCGATCACCCGGCCGGCGTGCTCGTCCAGGGCGACCTGGACCAGCGCGGCGTTGGAGCCGTAGACCGAGCTGGTCTGCGGCCACTGCCCCTCGGGCAGCAGGTGGACGAACGGCTCACCGGCGAAGGCCTCGGTGTAGGCGGCGCGCAGCGAGGCGGCGGTGGTGCCGGGCTTCGCCTTGGCGCTGCAGGTGGCCAGGATGCCGCGCGACATCGGGGCGAGGGTGGGGGTGAAGGAGACGGTGATCTCCTCGCCCGCCACGGGGCCGAGGTTCTGCGCCATCTCGGGGGTGTGCCGGTGGCCGCCGCCGACGCCGTACGGGCTCATCGAGCCCATCACCTCGCTGCCGAGCAGGTGCGCCTTGACCGCCTTGCCGGCGCCGGAGGTGCCGGAGGCGGCCACCACCACGGCCTCGGGCTCGACCAGCCGGGCCGCATAGGCGGGGAACAGGGCGAGGGAGACGGCCGTCGGGTAGCAGCCGGGGACGGCGATCCGCCTGGTGCCCTTGAGCGCGGCGCGGTGGCCGGGCAGCTCCGGCAGGCCGTACGGCCAGGTGCCGGCGTGCGGCGAGCCGTAGAACTTCTCCCAGGTGGCGGCGGACTTCAGCCGGAAGTCGGCGCCGCAGTCGACCACCAGCACGTCCTCGCCGAGCGCCTCGGCGACGGCGGCGGACTGGCCGTGCGGCAGCCCGAGGAAGACGATGTCGTGGCCGGCCAGCACCTCGGTGGTGGTGGGCTCCAGGACGCGGTCGGCCAGCGGGAGCAGGTGCGGCTGGAGCGTGCCGAAGCGCGCCCCCGCATTGGAGCCCCCGGTCAGCGCGCCGATCTCGATCTCGGGGTGGCCGAGCAGCAGGCGCAGTACCTCGCCCCCCGCGTACCCGCTGGCGCCGGCGACGGCGACTCGCAAAGCCATGGCGTTCCTCTCTCGAACTTGGCATGAATATACGCAGCTCGGAACATTCATGCAAGAAGCCCCTTGTAAGGGTACCCTAACTTGAGAGTGGGGTGCCCGGTGACCGGCGGGTCCGGTGCGGCTCAGCCTCGGGTGCGCAGGTGGCCCGGCTGCTGCGCGGCCGCGTCCGCACGGTGAACGCGGCCCGGCCACCGGGCGCCGTCTGGCGCCGTCGGGCTACCGCGCCGCCAGCCGCTCCGCCAGGCCGAGCAGCTCGGGCAGCCGCAGCACCCGCCCGCCGCCGCCCGGCAACGGCACGTGGAGCGTCCCGGTCCAGCGGGCGGGCACGGCCGCCAGGCCGTACACCGCCCCGGCCAGGCCACCGGTGACGGCGGCGACGGTGTCGGTGTCCCCGCCGAGGTCGACCGCCGCGCGCAGCGCGTCCTCGAAGGAGGCGGTGGTGCGCAGCGCCCACACCGCGGAGCCCAGGCAGGGCCAGACCGCGCCGTTGAACTCGGTCGCCCGGTCCGGGTGCCAGTCGGGGGCGAGCACGGCGGCGTACCGCTCCCGGTGGTCGGGGTGGACGTCGGCCAGCACGGACGGCAGCGCGGCGAGCGGGTCGTCGCCGGTCAGCGCGGTGCGGACCAGCTCGTGGAAGACGGCGGTGCCCTCCCAGGCGGCCCGGTCGCCGTGGGTGAGGGCGGCGATCCTACGGGCGGCGTCCATGGTCGCCGCCCGGCCGGCCGGGGCGAAGTACACGGCGGAGGTGGTGGCGCGCATCAGCGAACCGTTGCCGGCCGCCCGCGCGGTGCTCCGGAAGTGCACGGCGGCGGCGAGGTCCCAGGGCAGGTCGCCGGTGAGCACCTGCTCGGTCTGGATGCCGATGTCCTTGGGGTCGGCGGCGGCCCACCGCCGCAGCCGGGCGAAGACGTCCGGGAGGTCGAGCCCGCCGTTTTCCAGCAGCGACTCGGCCAGGTGCACGGCCTGCTGGGTGTCGTCGGTGGCCTCGCCCGGGTCCCAGCCACCGCCGCCGCACATCTCGCCACCGCCCGGCGCCCGGCCGCCGGAGTCCGGGAAGCGGGCCGAGAACATGCCGGGCGGGCCGAACTCGAAGGGCGCGCCGAGCGCATCACCTACCGCCGAGCCGATCACCGCGCCGGCCGCCCGGCCGGCCCTCCGCTGTGGCACCGGGTCAGCTCCTGACCGCTCGCAGGACGACGAACTTCGGGTTGCTGGCGACCAGTTCGCAGTTGCCGAAGAGCCGGCGCAGCTTGACGTGGTAGCCGAGGTGGCGGTTGCCGACCACCAGCAGTTCGCCGCCGGGGCGCAGTGCGTCGCGGGCGCCGGTGAACATCCGGCGGGCGGTGGCGTCGGTGGTGGCCTGGTGGCTGTGGAACGGCGGGTTGTTGAGCACCAGGTCGACCGATCCGGCGGGGACGCCCGACAGGCCGTCACCGACCTGGAAGTCAGCCTGCGTGCCCGCCGGGGTGTTGGCCCGGAAGGTGGCCTCGGCGGAGGCCACCGCCTGGTACGACTCGTCGGTGAAGAGCAGTTCGGCCGCCGGGTTGGCCAGCGCGACCGCCGTCCCCACCACGCCGTTGCCGCAGCCGAGGTCCACCACCCGCTCGGGCCCGGTGTGCCGCGGCAGGTGCTGGAGGAAGAAGCGGGTGCCGATGTCGAGGCGCTCGGCGCAGAAGGTGCCGGCGTGGTTGGTGACCGTCCGTCCGGACAGCGGGCCGATCCCGTCGGGCAGCGGGTAGCTGTGCGGCCACGGGTTGGCGGCCGGGGCGACGGCCGGGTCGGGGGTGCAGAAGATCAGCCGGGCCTTGCGGGCCGCCAGCGAGGTGCGGGTGGGGCCGAGGATGCGCTCGAAGAGGGTGAGCGTCGAGGTGTGGATCTCGGTGACCATGCCGGTGCCGACCACCACCGTGCCCGGGTGGACGGCGGGCGCCAGCCGGTGCAGCTGGTCCTCCAGCAGGGCGAGGCTCTTGGGGACCCGCACCAGCAGCACGTCGATCCGCTCCGGCACCGGGTCGCGGGTGGTGAGCAGCCGTACGGCGTCCGGCGCGGCCCCGGCCCGCCGCAGGTTGGCCTGGGTGGCCCGGCGGCCGAGGTAGGAGTCGCCGATCTGCACCGGCCGGTGCGCTGCCAGCGCGGTGGCCAGCGCGCCCCAGCGGTCGCCCAGCACGGCCACGGTTCCCGACAGGTCGGTGGCGGGGGCGTCGTCGATGCCGTCGAGGTGCCGCAGCAGGTACTCGTCGGCGGCGTCCCAGGCGCGGAGCGGGTCGCGGGGGTCCTCGGGGAAGCGGGTCAGGTCGAGCTCGCCCCAGGGCGTCGTGAAACGGTTCATCGTGCCTCCAGGCTAGCCGAGCCCGCTGGCACCCCCGGTCGCCTCGGGGCGGGCCCCCGGGCGGTGGAGCGGCCCGGTCCGCCCGGCGGGACGCCGGTGGTCCCCACCGCGGCGGGCCCGGACGGGGCGTCAGCCCCGGGCCGGGGCTGGGCCTCCCGGCCGGGGAGTGCGTTCGCTAGTTTGTTCGCCGACACCCCGCCGCCCCGGCGCCCGGCCCACCCCGGTGCCCGAGGCTCGACGCAGACCGACGGAGACCCCCGCCCGCATGAACGCCACGCACGCCGCCGACGATCCGCAGAGCCCCGAGGTACGGCCCGACCCGGTCTGCTTCCGGCACCCGCAGCGGGAGTCGCACATCCGCTGCACCCGCTGCGAGCGCTACATCTGCCCGGACTGCATGCGCGACGCCGCGGTCGGCTACCAGTGCCCGGAGTGCGTGAAGGCCGGGAACCAGGACATGCGGCCGGTGCGGACCCAGTTCGGCGGGCGGGTCAGCAGCGTCCCCTTCGTCACGTACGCGCTGATCGCGCTGAACGTGCTGGCGTACCTGGCCGAGCTGGCCAGGAAAACGGTGATCGACGACTTCTGCATGCGCGGGCTGGCGGTGGTCGGGCCGGACGGCGGGTACTACCGGTTCAGCGGGTACGTCCTGCCGCCGGACTTCCACCCGGTCGGGGTGGCGCACGGCGAGTGGTACCGGCTGATCAGCTCGGCGTTCCTGCACCAGCAGCCCACCGAGGGCCGGTTCGGGATCGCGCACATCCTGATGAACATGTTCTCGCTGTGGGTGGTGGGCCGGGTGGTCGAGGAGCGGCTCGGCGCGCTGCGCTACCTCGCGGTGTACCTGCTCTCCGCGCTCGGCGGCTCGGCCCTGGTCTACCTGCTCGAGCCGACCGGCGCGGCCATCGGCGCCTCCGGGGCGATCTTCGGCCTGACCGCCGCGTACTTCGTGCTCAGCCGGCGCCTGCACCACGACCCGCTGGGCGGGAACCGGCAGCTGGTCAGCATGGTGATCTGGCTGGTCGTCTCGGCCGGCATCACCTCCTGGCAGGGCCACCTGGGCGGGCTGCTGACCGGCCTGGCGACCGGCGCGGTGATCGCCTTCGCGCCCGCGAAGCAGCGCGGCGCGGTGCAGGCCGCCGGTCTGGCGGCGGTGCTGATGGTGCTGGTGATGCTGGTGGTGCTGAAGACCGTCGACCTCACCGACGCCAACCCCTGGCTCGCGGGATGACCTCCGCCGGGCGGGACCCCGGCCGGCCGGGCGCCGCCCCGACTCTGACGGTCACCGCGTACCCCTACGAGCTGGACCTCGCCGGCAGCGCCGACGGGCTGGCGGCGCTCGCCGGCCTGGTGGCAGCCGGGGGCGGGCGGCTGCCCTGTGCGGGGCTGGACGCCGTCGAGGTCCGGAGCTCGTCACGGCCCGGGGTCTCACTGGCCCTGGACGGGCTGCACCGGATCCTGGTGATCACCGGCGACCGGGCCGGTCTGGCCTGGCTCGCCGAGAACCTCGCGGACATCGCGGACATGACGGACGGCGGCCACTGGCACCTCGATCCGTACGAGGGGCACGCGTACCTGCGGGCCGGTTCGCTGCCCGCGGTGGTCAACAGCCCGTACGGGCCGATGCCCGCCCGGCCCGCCTGCCACCCGCCGGACGGCCCGCCGGAGCGCTGACCGGCGCAGCCGGCGGCAGCCGGCCGGTCGGGTAGCGTCGGGCCATGGACCTGGACACCCGGCCAACCCTGACCGGCGCCGCCGTCACGCTGCGGCCCGCCACCGCCGACGACGTCCCGGCGCTCGCCGCCATCCGGGCCACGCCCGAGGTGTACGCCCGCTGGCGCGGCCGGGAGGACCTGGCCGCCGAGGTCGCCGAGGACCTGGCCGACGACTCCACCCCCACCCTGGCCGTCGAGTACCGCGGGCGGGTGGTCGGCGCCGTCCAGTGGCACGCCGAGGAGGAGCCCGACTACCGGCACGCGGGCATCGACATCTACCTCGACCCCGCGGTGCACGGCCGCGGCCTCGGCACGGACGCCGTCCGCACCCTCGCCCGCTACCTGACCCGCGAGCTGGGCCACCACCGGCTGGTGATCGACCCGGCCGCCGACAACGCCGCCGCCATCGCCTGCTACCGCAAGGCGGGCTTCCGGCCGGTCGGCGTGATGCGCCGCTACGAGCGCGGCGCGGACGGCAGCTGGCACGACGGCCTGCTGATGGACCTGCTCGCCGACGAACTGGGTTGACCCGGCGCGGCTGCGCGCGGACGGGTTCCCCGCGGCCGTCACACTCCCTGCTCCCGCTCCGTCATGAAGGTGAACGGCCACCGCGGCCGGTCCGAGCGCGACGTGACGAGGAGAGCAGCAGCCGTGCAGGCACGCATCCGGTACCCCGCCCCGGTCATCCCGGAGGCGATGGGCCGTCCTGGCCGTCCTGGCCGTCCTGAAGACCGAGGCCGCCACCCGGCTCGCCGGCCGTACCGGGCCGGTACCGGCGTGACCGATCCGTTCGACCGCCCCGACGCGACCACCCGCCAGGTGGCTGGCTCCGGCCGGTGGACCGGCCGGTCCGGGCCGTCCATCCACGTTCCCACGGGAAGGCACCTCCGATGAGACTCACGATCTTCGCGGCTTCCGGCGGTATCGGCCGGCTGCTGCTCCACCAGGCCACCGACGCCGGCCACGACGTCACCGCCGTCGTCCGCGACCCCGGTCGGCTGCCCGCGACCCCGGCCCGGGTGCTGACCGCCGACCTCGCCGACCCGGACCCCGCGACGCTGCGGGCCGCCGTCGAGGGCGCCGACGCGGTGCTCTCCGCACTCGGCCCGGTGTCGAAGGCCGAGGCCGGGGTCGCCTGGCGGGGCACCGACGCGATCGTCACCGCGATGCGCGAGACCGGCGCCCGCCGACTGGTCGCGGTGAGCGCGGCCCCGGTCGGCACCGTGCCCTCGCCCGGGCGCCCCCACCCGCCGCGGCACGACCCCGGCGACGGCCTCGTCCTGCGCACCCTGGCCTACCCGCTGCTCAAGGCGGTCCTGCGGGCGCACTACGCGGACCTGGCGCGGATGGAGGACGTGCTGCGCGACAGCGGCCTGGACTGGACCGCGGTCCGCCCGGTCTACCTCAGCGACAAGCCGGTGACCGGCACCTACCGGACAGCGCACGACCAGAACCTTCGCCACGGCACCAGCATCTCCCGGGCCGACGTCGCCCACTGCATGCTCGCCGTCCTCACCCGGCCCGCCACGGTCGGACGGACCGTCTCGGTGGCGTACTAGGCCGGGACCGGGCCGAGCGGGTGTCTGTTGCGTCGCCGGGGCACGCCGTACGGTGATTGCCGGAGCGAGGGGGCGAAGGTGGAGACACCGCAACGGATCATTCGGCGTAAGTGGATCTTCTGGCAGCTGCTGATCGGCCTGGTCGGCGTGAGCGGTCTGCTCCTCGTCTACACGATCGTCCAGCAGAACCTCGCGGCGTCGGACCCCGGTGCTGCGCCGGTCCAGATTCTCGACATCCAGAGCGCGACCGCGGCGGTGCTGGCGACCGGTGGCGGGCTGATCGCCCGGGCGCAGTACGCCACCGCGATCCGTCCGATGATCGGGTTCGACGGACGGGTGGTCCAGGTGGCACCGGACGCGGCCGAGTTGGTCTGGGGCTGCCAGATCCGCAACGGCGCGCAGGACGCGGCGACCGTCTGGGACATGAAGTACTCCGTACGGTTCCTCGGGCAGGATCCGCCCGCTGTCGAGTCCTGGCTCGAATTCGCCGCGCTGACGGAGGAGTTGAAGCGCGCCGGGCTGCGCCCGGACGTCGACTACATGATCAAGCTGTGGACGCGCGGGGCACCGCTGGCCGGGCAGGAACGGGCCATGATCGGCTGGTTCGGCCCGCACGCGATGAGCGTGATCGACGCGCTCTGCGTCCGCGTCCAGGTGGTCGACCGCGTCGGCGACCTGCACGAACGCTCGAACAACCTGCTCACCTCGGCCAGGCGCACACCCCGGCGGGCCACTCCGGACTGGTGACGGGGCCAGGACCTACCCGCCCCGGGCGCGGCTCACGGAACCGGGTGGCGAAGGGTGCCGTCCTCCGGCAGCGCCGGGTGCAGGATCTTGACGGCGCCCATGCCCCCGCCGCCGGTCCGCCCGGTCAGCGCGTAATGCCCCCCATGTGCCAGAGGCCCGCCGCGGCTCCACGGTCTCCGACGTGCCGTCAGGCCGCATGCCCGGCACGGCCGGAGGACCCGGGACGGCACCGCCCACGCGCCCCCTCAGACCCGCCCGGTGCGGCCGGTACCTCCGGCGCTGTCGACCGCCTCGGCCAGCAGCTCGACCGCCCTGGCCAGCCGGCGCTCGGGCAGCACCCCGAAGCCGAGGGCGAGGGCCGGCGGGCCCGGGCTCAGCCGCATCGGACCGACCGGCTCGACCCGCAGGTCGCGTTCGAGCGCGGCGGCCACCACGGCCTCCTCCGCGGTGCCGGGCGGCAGTTCGAGGTACAGGTGGAGCCCGGCCGCGACGCCGCGCACCTCGGTCGCGGGCAGTGCGGACCGCAGCGCGTCCGCCAGGGCGTCCCGGCGCCGCCGGTAGACCGCGCGGACGGTGCGCAGGTGCCGGTCGTAGCCGCCGCCGGACAGCAGCTCGGCGAAGGTGAGTTGCTCGATCACGCCGGTGCCCAGGTCGGCGTAGCGCTTGGCGTGGTGGAAGTCGGCGGCCAGCGGTCCGGGCAGCACGGCCCAGCCGAGCCGCAGGGCGGGGGCGAGCGACTTGCTGAGCGATCCGAGGTGCACCACCGAGTCCGGCGCCAGCCCCTGGAGGCAGCCGACCGGTTCGCGGTCGTAGCGGAACTCGGCGTCGTAGTCGTCCTCCACCACCAGCGCGCCGGACTCCCGTGCCCAGGCGATGAGTTCGGCCCGGCGCGCGGGCGCCAGCACCACCCCGGTGGGGTACTGGTGCGCGGGCGTGACCAGCACCACCGTGGCGCCGGTGGCGGCGAGCGCCGCGACGTCCAGGCCGTCCCGGTCGACCGGGACGCCGACCGGCTCCACCCCGTGGGCCCGCAGCAGCGCCAGGGTGCCGGGCGAGCACGGGTCCTCGACCGCGTACCGCTGCGGCCCCCGGGCGGCCAGCACCCGCACCAGCAGGGACAGTCCCTGGGCCACTCCGGCGATCACCGTCACCTCGCCGGGCCCGGCCGCCGCCGCCCGTACCCGGCCCAGGTGGCCGGCGAGCTCGGCCCGCAGCTCGGGCAGCCCGGCCGGGTCGCCGTAGCCGAGCCGGCCGTGCTGGGCGGCCGTGAGCGCCCGGCG
>NZ_JAIZ01000811.1 GCF_000710465.2 Kitasatospora sp. MBT63
GCCCGTCCTACGGCGACCGTCCGTCCGGTGGTGGCTACCGTGGCGGTGGTGACCGTCCGTCCGGTGGCGGTTTCCGCGACCGTGGCGACCGTCCGTCCGGTGGTGGCGGTTTCAACCGTGACGACCGTCCGCGTGACGACCGTCCGCGTCGCGACGACCGTCCTTCATACGGTGACCGTGACCGTGGCGGCGACCGTGGCGGTCGCCCGTCCTACGGCGACCGTCCGTCCGGTGGTGGCTACCG
>NZ_JAIZ01000812.1:0-1948 GCF_000710465.2 Kitasatospora sp. MBT63
GGCGGCCGCCCCGCTGCCGCCCCGTCAGGCCGTGCCGGCCCCGCCGCCGCCCCCGCTGGTGGTGCGCCGCTCGACCTGGAAGACGGACGAGCCGCAGACCGCGACCGAGTGCGACGCGGCCGTGCGGGCGGTCTTCATCCACCACACCGACGACCCGAACGGCTACGGCCCGCAGGACGTCCCCGAGAAGCTCCGGTCCATCTACCAGGAGCACCGCACCAACCAGGGCTGGGAGGACATCGGTTACAACTTCCTGGTCGACCGCTTCGGCACGATCTACGAGGGCCGGCTCGGCTCCACCGGCCGCCCGGTGGTCGGCGCCCACACCATGGGCTTCAACCGGGAGACCTGCGGCATCGCGGTGATCGGCACCTTCGGCGCAGGCACACCGGTCCCCGAGGCGGTGCTCGACGCTCTGGCCCGGCTCTCCGCGTGGAAACTCGGCCTGTACGGCATCGACCCGGCCGGCCGGTCCGAACTGACCTCCAACAGCAGCAGCAGCCGCTTCCCGGCGGGCACCACCCACGCGTTCGCCGCCATCTCCGGTCACCGCGACGCGTACACCACGCTCTGCCCCGGCGAGTCCCTGTACGCGGCCCTGCCGCAGATCGCCGAGCGGGCGGTGGGCCTGCTGCGTGAGAGCGACCGGGCGGTGGGCCTGCTGCGCGAGAGCGACCGGGCGAACGCCGTCCGCCCAGACACCGCCGGGCCCGCCGGCCACCTGCTGCGGCCCACCCTCCGGCAGGTCCGACCCGTCCGGGACGACACCCGGCCGTCGTGACCGCCCGTTCGGACGGCCGGAGCGGCGTGCGATGATCGCTGGGTGACGAGGTCGAACGAACGGGCGCCGCGCGGATCCCGTGCCGTACGGGCGGGCGCGGCCGCGGTGGCCGCCGCGGTGCTCGGGGTCGGTGCGGCCGCCGGGCCCGCGGGCGCGGCGGGCCTGCCGCGCGAGGCGTTCACCATCAGCGACCCGCGGATCACCGAGTCCAGCGGCCTGGCCGCGAGCCGGGCCCACCCCGGCGTCTACTGGACCCACAACGACAGCGACGACGGCCCGTACGTCTACGCCGTCGACTCCCAGGGCCGCACCGTCGCCACCGTGACCCTGCGCGGCATCAAGCCGCGCGACGTCGAGGCCATCTCGCTCGGACCGGACGGCCGCCTCTACCTCGGCGACATCGGGGACAACCGCGACGGCACCTGGCCCGAGGTGTGGATCTACCGCTTCGACGAGCCGAAGGAACTGCGCGACCAGACCGTCGACGCCGTCCGCTACCGGGTGCGCTACGAGGACGGGCCGCGGGACGCGGAGGCCCTGATGGTGCACCCGGTCACCGGCCGGGCGTACATAGCCAGCAAGCGGCAGAGCGGCGGCCGGCTCTACCAGGGACCCGAGACGCTGTCCGACTCCGGCGTCAACCTCTTCCACCCGATCGCCGACGTGCCCTGGACCACCGACGGGGCCTTCTCCCCGGACGGCACCCGGCTGGTGCTGCGGGGGTACTTCTCCGCCACCGCCTACCGCTGGCAGGACGGCCACCCGGTGGAGGACGGCTCGGTCAACGTGCCGTTCCAGCGGCAGGGCGAGTCGGTGACGTACTCGGCGGACGGTACCGCCCTGCTGTTCGGCAGCGAGGGCAAGGACAGCACCGTCTGGCGGGAGACTCTCGACGCCAAGCCCGCGCCCACCGCCGGTGCCGGCAGCGGTGCGCCGACCGGCGCGGCGAGCCCCGGCGCCACCGCGACCGGCAGTGGCGCGGGCGGCGGCTCGGGCAGCGGTGGGGGAGTGGGCGGAGGGGCCGGCGGCTCCGCGGTCCTGGCCGTGCTGGTGGTGGGAGCCGTCGTGCTGGCCGTACGCAGGCGCCGCGACAGCTGACCGGCCGCGGCCGGTCCCGACCGGTCCCGGCCGTGGAGAGGACGTGGACAGGACGTGGACAGGACGGGG
>NZ_JAIZ01000812.1:2071-3222 GCF_000710465.2 Kitasatospora sp. MBT63
CGGCCGACGGAGGCACCGCCATGAACTGCCCCAACTGCGGCTCGCTGATGGACGACCGGGGGCGGCAGCTGGTCTGCCACTCGTGCGGCGCCGTGATCGGCAAGTAACCTGGGCGCCATGAGCAGTCAGGTCCACCACTCGCGCTACTGCCCGACCTGCGGCACGCCGGTCAAGGACGGCCCGTGCGGCGGGTACGTGTGCACGCTCTGCTACACCGTGGAGGAGCCGCCCGGTGCGGTCACGGACCGCACCGAGTGGCGGCGCACCAAGCAGCAGCGGATGGCCGCGGCCCGCGCGGTGTGGGAGCGCGAAGGACTGCTCACGGCAGACTGAGCCGCCGGACCTGGCCCGGAGCGCGGACGGCGGGGACACCACGGGATGCGGTGCCGCCCGCCGCCGACGCTCAGCCGGTCAGCAGGCCGTTACCGGGGTCGCCGGTTCGGGAGCCGGGCCGCCGGTCCGTTCGACAGCCTGCTCGTAGTCGGTGAGGGCGTAGCCGTACTGGCCGCAGACCGCGAGCAGCGCCGCCCGGTCGGTGAGTGCCAGCGCGAGCGCCGCGGCGCCGCCGGTCCCGGACCGTTCGTGCAGCCGCCGGGCCAGCGCCACGCCCCGGTCGAACCCGGGCAGCAGCGTCTCCAGCAGCGGGCCGCCGCCCGCCTCGGTCTCCACCGCAGTACGGACCAGCAGCCTGCGGTGGAGCGCGACCAACGGGCCGAGGTGGGCGCCGGGGTCGGCGTCCGCCTGCGGCAGGAGGGCGGCGACCTCCGCCGCCAGCGCGTCGCGGCCGTCGCGGTACCCCCGCCGGACACCGGGTGACCACGCGGTGGTGGGCATCCCGAAGGCCGGGCCGGGGGCGCCCGCCTCGGCGGTCTCGGCGGCGGCGCCGGACAGCGCCAACAACGCCGACCAGTGGACCCGCCCGTCGCCGGTCCAGGCCCTGCGCTCGCCACGGGTTGCGAGGGCGGCGAACAGGGCGAGGGCCTCCTGCCGGACCTCGGCGGCGCGCCCGTGCCGCCCGGCGGCCGACAGCTGCCCGGCGAACCGGACGGTGCTCTGCAGCAGCCGGGCCGTCGGCCCGCCCTCGCCCTCGGCCTCGGCACGGTCCAGGCCGACCAGTTCGGCGAGGACGGCGACCGCCTCCGCGCCGCGCC
>NZ_JAIZ01000813.1 GCF_000710465.2 Kitasatospora sp. MBT63
GTCGCCGGCGCGCAGGCGGTCGCGGCCGGCGGCGGCGAGCCGCTCGAACCGCAGCGCGTCCACGTCGGCGGCGTCCACGTCCAGCCGGTAGCCGCCCGCGACCTGCGCGACGGCGCGGGCCGATCCGAGGGCCCGGCGCAGCCGCGAGACGAGGGTGTGCAGGGCGTGGGCGGGGCCGGCCGGCGGGGTGTCGGCCCAGATCGCGTCGGCCAGGACACCGGGTGCGACCGGGCGGCCGCCGGCGAGCGCCAGCCGTACGACCAGCGCCTGCAGGCGCGCCCCCGGTACGGGCAGGGCGGCGTCGCCGCGGGTCGCCCGGAAGGTGTCGAGCAGCGTGAGGCGAAGCCGCGTGTCCCCGTCCATCCCCCGATCCTCGCGCGCGCACTTGTGTGCCCCCAAATCGGCGCGGTGTCCCGGCTGTTCCGGCAGGCCGTACGCGGGGCGGCGGGTGTCAGTGGCGTGTGTGCCCGGTGTGAGCGGGCCGCGTCAGTCTCTGGGTGCCCGACGTTCCAGCGGCGGCCGCCCGAGCGCTCCGGGCGGCCTCGATCCCGGGAGGGACACCACCATGCACAGCCCTGTCACGATCATCGGTGCCGGAATCGGGGGCCTCGTCCTGGCCCGCGTCCTGCACGTCCACGGCATTCCGGCCACGGTCCACGAGGCCGAGTCCTCCCCGACGGAGCGAACCCAGGGCGGGATGCTCGACATCCACGACTACAACGGGCAGCTCGCCATCGAGGCGGCCGGCCTGATGGACGAGTTCCGCGCCATCGTCGTGGAGGGCCGCCAGAGGCTTCGGGTCCTCGGGCCGGACGGGACCGTCCTGTTCGAGAAGGGCGACGACGGCACGGGCGGCCGCCCCGAGGTGCAGCGCGGCGAGCTGCGGCAGATGCTGATCGACTCGCTCCCGGCCGGCACCGTCCGGTGGGGCCGCAAGGTCACCGGTGCCCGTGCCCTCGGCGATGGGCGTCACGAGGTGACGTTCGCCGGCGGCGGGACCGTCGTCACCGACCTGCTGGTCGGCGCGGACGGGGCGTGGTCGCGGGTCCGGCCGCTGCTCTCCGACGCCGTACCCGAGTACGCCGGTAGGTCGTTCGTCGAGGTCTACCTGTTCGACGCCGACACCCGGCACCCGGCCGCCGCGAAGGCGGTCGGCGGCGGGTCGATGATCGTGCCCTCGCAGGGCAGGGAGATCTTCGCCCATCGGGAGCGCGGCGACACCCTGCACACGTACGTGACGCTGACCGAGCCGCAGGAGTGGTTCGCCGCCGTCGATTTCACCGATGCGGCCGCGGCGGCCGAGCGGGTCGCGCGGGAGTTCGACGGCTGGGCGCCGGAACTCACCGCGCTGATCACCGACGGCGACACCGCCCCGGTCCTGCGCCCCCACTACACCCTGCCGATCGGGCACCGCTGGGACCGGGTGCCCGGGGTGACCCTGGTCGGCGACGCCGCCCACCTGGTCGCCCCGAACGGCGAAGGCGCCAACCTGGCCATGCTCGACGCCGCCGAACTCGGGACGGCCATCGCCGCGTACCCCGACGACGTCGAGGCCGCGCTCACCGCGTACGAGCAGGCGATGTTCGTCCGTCCCACCGAGGAGGTCGTCTTCGAAGGCGCCGCGGTCCTGGGGATCGACTCTCGCGACAACACGGCCCGGGGCCTGACCGACCTGATCACCGGGACCGGCCGATGAGCCGTCAAGGAGGAGATCTCGTGCATGACGTCGTGATCGTGGGCGCCGGCCCGGTCGGCCTGTTCCTCGCCTGCGAGCTCGGCCTCGCGGGCAGCTCGGTCGTGGTGCTCGAGCGGGAGCCGGAGCCCCGTTCCCCGTGGAAGGCGGAACCGCTCGGGATGCGGGGCCTGTCCGCCGCGTCGGTCGAGGCGTTCCACCGCCGCGGGATGCTGCACCCGCTGCTCACGGCCTCGGGCCTCCGCGACGACCCCGGCACGGCCTCGGCCGCGGCCCCCGGCACCGACACCGACACCGATGTGCCGGCCTCCCCGCGCAGCGCGGGCCACTTCGCCGGCATGATGCTCGATCCGGCCAGGGTCGACCTCGCCGCCCTGCCGTTCCGGCTTCCCGGCCCGGCGGCGGAGGGCGTGATGACGAACCTCGAAGCGATCGAGACGGTGCTGACCGAGCGCGCATCCGAGCTCGGCGTGGAGATCGTTCGCGGTGTCACGGTGTCGGCCGTCACCCAGGACGACGACGGCGTGGTCGCGCTGGCCGGCGGGCACGAGTACGCGGCGCGCTGGCTCGTCGGCTGCGACGGCGGACGCAGCACGGTGCGCCGGCTCGCGGGCTTCGAATTCGTCGGCACCGAGCCGCAGTTCACCGGCTACGCCGTGCTCGCCACCGTCGCCGACCCCGAGAAGCTGCGCCCCGGGTTCAACCTCACGCCGACCGGCATGTACCTCCGCACACACGTGCCCGGGCACATCGGCATGATGGATTTCGACGGCGGCGCGTTCGACCGCTCGCAGCCACCGACCCGCGACCACCTCCAGGCGGTCCTGCGCCGGGTGTCGGGGACCGACGTGACCTTGACCGAGGTCCGTCTCGCCTCGAGCTTCACCGATCGGGCGATGCAGGCGACGACCTACCGGCAGGGGCGCGTGCTGCTCGCGGGCGACGCCGCCCACATCCACTCCCCGCTCGGGGGCCAGGGACTCAACCTCGGCCTCGGCGACGCCGTCAACCTGGGGTGGAAGCTCGCGGCGTCCCTGCACGGGTGCGCGCCGGACGGCCTGCTCGACACCTACACCCGCGAGCGCCACCCGATCGGCGCGCAGGTGCTCGACTGGTCGCGCGCCCAGGTGGCGGTCATGCGGCCGGACCCGCATGCCCGGGCGATCCAAGGGGTGGTCCGGGACCTGCTCGCGACCCGGGCCGGAACAACCTACGTGTTCGAGCGGACCTCAGGATCGTCCTACCGCTACGACCTCGGCAACGACCACCCGCTGACCGGCCGCAGCGCCCCGGACTTCCGCCTTGCGGACGGCACCCGCCTCGGTGACCTGATGCACGACGGACGAGGCGTCCTGCTCGACTTCGGCGCCGACCGGGCCCTGCACGGTCCGGCGCTGGGCTGGCAGGGCCGGATACGGTACGCGGTCGGCCCGGCGAGGGACGACCTCGGCCTGGGCGCCGTACTCGTCCGGCCCGACGGCACCGTCGCCTGGGCAGGTGACCGCGACCCCGATCGCCCGGCGTTCGAACGGGCCGCCGACCGGTGGTTCGGCCGCCCGGACAGCTGAAGCAAGCACCCCGTTCCCGGTCGTCCGTCGGAACAGGCTCAGGCTGCGGTCCGGGAGCAACAGCGGGGGCTGGCCGGGCGGGCGGCGAGCACCGGGGCACTGCGAAGTGGGCCTGCCGCGCGCCTGGGTGGTGCAAGCCGTCCCCCGCGTGCCCCGGGACGCCGCAGCATCCCGGCTGGGACGTTCGGCAGCGGTGGGGCCCGATCGGGGTAACCGTCTAGCCCGGTGGGGTGGCCGGACGGGTCCGGGCTTGGCGCGGGTGTCCGGCGTTCGCGAGGGTCGCACTGCCTCGGACCGCGCAGACGGCTCGGTACCCGCCCCGCCCCGGGGCGGCGTACGGGAGCCTGCGACCGAGGACGTCGCGTCCGGTACACGAGAGAGGAACCCGCCCATGGGCGACAAGCAGCTGTTCGCGGACATCGTCGGCGCGTTGGGCCAGGACGACTGGGGGGCCGTCGGTGCGGCGGTCGCTCCGGTCCAGGCGCGCACGTGGACGGTCAGGGTGCGCAGGCTCGGGCCGGTCGTGGACGCGGCGATGTTCGAGACCGCTTTCCCCGCCGCAC
Source organism: Kitasatospora sp. MBT63 (assembly GCF_000710465.2). GTDB lineage: Bacteria > Actinomycetota > Actinomycetes > Streptomycetales > Streptomycetaceae > Kitasatospora. The sequence goes on from NZ_JAIZ01000813.1 coordinate 3,825, forward strand.
CCGGCGCCTCGGGGAAGGCAGGCGGTCCCGGCAGCGTCGAACTCGCCACCGGCGGTGTCACGATCGGCCGGGGTGAGTCCATCTCCTCCCGCGTCCTGGGCGATGCCCTTCCCGGGGCGCTGGACGACGACCGCGACCTGCCGACGCCCGGCGCCGCCTACGCCTGGACGGGCGCCGCCGCTCTCCAGATCGCCATCCCGTACGCCGCCGAAGGTGCCGACGGGGCCCAGGCCGCCAAGGTCTGCGTACACCTGACCGACGTCACGGTCTCGGCGCTTAGGGCCTGTGTGATGTCGTGATCATTCTTCGGGTTCTGC
>NZ_JAIZ01000814.1:0-219 GCF_000710465.2 Kitasatospora sp. MBT63
GCCGCACCGCCCGTTCCCCACCACCCGACACCACCGTCCCGGTCACCCCGCCGGAACCCGAACCCCCCTGAACTGGAAGCGCCATGGATGAGCAGGCACGCACGGAGCCGGTCCGCGCGACCATGCGCGACAGCGTCGAGGCCGTGACCGAACCCCGGCTGATGGCGACGGAACAGGTCGAGCCGGTGGAGCAGCTGCGCCGGATGGACGTGGCGGAGC
>NZ_JAIZ01000814.1:414-3650 GCF_000710465.2 Kitasatospora sp. MBT63
GTGGCGAGCCTATGCATCCGGTGGAGACGGCGCAGTTGCGTCCGATGGAGCGCGGCGAGCCTATGCATCCGGTGGAGACGGCACGGCTGGCGTCGCGGGACGCGCTGCAGCCGGAGCAGGCCCACCTCGCCTCGCAGGACGCGCTGCGACCGACCGAGGCCGCCCATGTCATGCCGCGGGAGGGCGAGCTGAGCCCGACGGAGGGTGTCCGGCGTGGCGCGTCCGGCCCGGGCCTCGCCGCCACGCGCGGCGCCGCGGCGAGCGATCCGGACGGCGGCGAGGCGGCCAAGCGCCGCGCGCCGGCCGCCGAGCAGGCACCGCAGGGCTCCGGCGGCTCCGGGGGATCGGCCGGTACCGGCTTCAGGGTCGACCCCGCCCAGTACCAGGCCGCGGTCAGCCCGCTGCTCGCCGCCGCCGACCAACTCTCCCAGCTGGTCACCGGTCTGACCGCGTTCCTGGACCACACCCAGTCCACGGCCCCCTGGGGCAACGACGAGTCGGGGAAGAAGTTCGCCGAGGGGGAGAAGGGCTACCTGAAGTACAGCACCGAGACCCTCAAGGGCCTCAAGGGCATGCCCGGTGCGGTCAAGTACATCGCGGACGGCCTGAAGGCGATGGCCGACAACTACCGCTACGCCGAGGACGCCACCACCGACGTCTTCAAGAGCGACGGCGGCGGGGAGGTGGCGGCCGCACCGCAGGTCGGGACGTACTCCGCGCCCGTCAACCCGACGATCCCCACCGGCGCCCTGGGCAGCATCGCCCACGGCCGCCCGAGCACGCACACCACCGGAAGGGCTTGATCACATGGCAGTCGAGCTGCCCGAGCCCCTGCAGTGGGTGCTCCTCCTCCTGGCCGGCACCCGCTGGCCGGAGGCCGACGAAGACATGCTCCGCGACATGGCGGAGCGCTGGCGCAGCGGCGCCGAGACGCTGGAGGACGCGGGCAAGTCCGCGGACGCCGCGCTGAAGCGTGCGCTGGAGGGCCAGGAGGGCGAGGCCGCGAAGGCGCTCGGCAAGCACTGGGACCAGTTCACCGTCGGCAAGGGCACCGAGTCGGACCCCGGGTACTTCCCCGGTCTCGTCCAGGCGTGCAACGGCATGGGCGACATGCTGGAGGCGATGGCGAACTCCGCCGAGACCGCGAAGATCCAGATCATCGCCCAACTCGGCATCCTGGCCTTCGAGATCGCCACCGCCGAGGCGGAGGCGCCGTTCACGGCCGGTGTGTCGCTCGCCCAGATCCCGGTCGCGGTCGGCATCAGCCGGACCGTCGTCCAGCAGATCCTCAAGACGCTGCTCAAGGAAGCCCTGGAGTTCGCGGCCAAGCAGGCTGCGCAGATGGCCGCCATCAACGTGCTGGCCCAGGGCATCGAGGTGATGGAGGGTCACCGCAAGAGCATCGACATGAAGGAGGTCGGGCAGAACGCCCTCGGCGGCGCCGTCGCCGGCGCCAGCGGCCACCTGATCGGCAAGGGCCTCAGCGGGGCCGGCGGGAAGCTCGGCCTGGCCAGTGCGATGCAGACCGTCCCGGGCAAGATGGTGCACGGTGCGGCGGTCGGCGTCGGTGCGGACGTCTCCACCCAGCTGATCACCACCGGCCACGTCGAGGGCGGCAGCCTGCTCGGCTCGGGCCTCAGCGGCGGTGCCGCGGTCGGCCTGAAGGCCGGTGCGTCCAACATCAAGGGCAAGTTCAACGGCCCCGGCAACATTCCGACCCCGCACGCGGGCCCGCCGCCCAAGGGCGGTGCCCCGGAGGGCGGCGCGCCCATCGGCGGTGCACACATCGGCGGTTCGGTCGGCGGTTCGTCGGTGGGCGGCTCGTCGACGGGCGGGGGGAGCCACGGCGAGGGCACCCCGACGTTCTCCAAGCCCGACACCTCCGCGTCGGCGTACCACGGGCCGAGCTCCGGCCCGTCCACCCATGGCGGCCCGGAGACCGCTCCGAGCGGGTCGAGCACGTCGGCCGGTACCGGTGGCGGCAGCATCGCGGGTGCGGGCCACTCCGGCGAGGGCGGCGGTTCCGCGACCAGGAGCGGCGGCAGCAGCACCGGCGGCCTCGTACCGTTCGGCTCGGACCGTCCGGCCGCCTCCGGAGGCCACGTCACTTCGGAGGCTCCCGGCGGCGGAGCGCAGGTCCATGCCGCACCGGACCACGCCACGCCCCCGGCCGAAACCTCGGGCTCCGTCCAGCACCAGGCCCCGGCGGCCGGTACGAGCCACCCCGCGGGTACGGAGACCACCTCCCACACCCCGCCGGCCGAGCACAACGCCCCGTCCGAGCACAGCGCCCCGGTGGACCGCGGCGCCCCGACGGAGCACAACGCTCCGGCGGAGGGCGGTGCCCGGGTCGAGCCCACGCCGGCGGCCGAGCACACCCCGGCGGCCGAGCACAACAGCACGGCCGAGCGCACCCCGCCGGTCGAGCACAATGTGCCGACGGAGCGGGTTGCGCCGGTGGCGCACAACGCGCCGGCCGACCACCTGTCCCCGGCGGAGGGCGGCGCTCGGGTCGAGCCCACGCCGGCGGCCGAGCACACCCCGCCGGTCGAGCACAACAGCACGACCGAGCACAACGCCCCCCGGCCCGCCGAGCCGGCGCCGGTCGCGCAGCAGCACACGCAGGCCCCGTTCGCCGAGGTCCGTCCGCCGGCTGCGGAGCCGACCGTGCAGCCGGGCGCCCCGGAACACGTCACCAGCGCGGCCCCGCACGAGGGTGCCACGGTGCCTCCCGTGCACTCGGGTGGCTCGGAGCACATCCCGTCCGCGGCCCCGCACGAGGTGCCCGCTTCGCAGGTCCCGCACGAGGCGCCCGCCGCGCAGGTGCACCCGTCCGCCGGTTCGGCGGTGCCGTCCGCGGGACATGTGACCGGGTCCGGCACGTCCGGTTCGTCCGGCGCGTCGGTGCCGCACCAGTCGGCCGGTGGTGAGAGCGGTCCCGTTCCGCGGGACTCCGACAACGGCCCCACCAGGGTGGAGACCGCCGGTCTCGGCGGGCTCTCCGTGCCGACCGTGCGTCCCACCAGCGGTGGCAGCGACCACACCTCACGCACCACCGACCCGTCGGCCGTACCGCCGCCGCCCCCGGCCGATGCCTCCACCGCCGCGACCGTGCCGCCGCAGGGCGTTCCGGGCGCGGGCGGGGTCCATGTACCGACTCCGGCCGGCGGGGTGCCGGGCGCGACGCCGCACGGCTCCGCGGCCTCGCCGCCGCCGCAGGCGCCCACCCGGACGGC
>NZ_JAIZ01000815.1:0-253 GCF_000710465.2 Kitasatospora sp. MBT63
CCGGCCGAGGCCCCCGCCCCGCGCCGGACCCGGGCCCGCAAGACGGCCGCCGCCGCGCCGGCCGCCGAGGCCCAGGTGAGCATCCCGGCCCAGGAGGGCGAGCCCACCGAGGCCGCCCCGCGCCGCCGCACCCGCGCCCGCAAGGCCGCGGAGCCGGTCGAGGCCACGCCGGAGGGCTGAGCCCACGGGAGGCCCCCACCCCGTACACCGCCCGGGCGGGCCGGATCACTGCTGATCCGGCCCGCCCGGCGGC
>NZ_JAIZ01000815.1:350-8675 GCF_000710465.2 Kitasatospora sp. MBT63
CACCGGGCGCGGCCGTAAGCTCGGAACCCCGTCCCGGTACCGAGGAGCACGCCGCCGATGAGCACCCCGCCGTTCCTGACCCTGCCCGCCTGCGCCCGGGCGTTGCGGCTGCCGACGGCCCGCGGGGAGTTCGCGCTCCTGCTGGCCGAGCCGGCCGGCCCGGCCCGGGGCACCGCGCTGCTGGTGCCCGGTTTCACCGGCAGCAAGGAGGACTTCATCGCCCTCCTCGAGCCGCTGGCCGACGCGGGGTACCGGGTGGCGGCGGTCGACCAGCGCGGCCAGTACGAGACCGGCGGTCCGGCCGACCCGGCCGCGTACGCGGTGGCGGAGCTGGGCCGGGACGTCCGGGCGCTGTCGGACGCGCTGGCCGACGGCGGCCCGCTGCACCTGCTGGGCCACTCCTTCGGCGGCCAGGTGGTCCGGGAGGCGGTGCTCGCGGCGGCCGGGGACGGTCCGCCCCCGTGGGCGTCGCTGACGCTGCTCGCCACCGGCCCGGGCGCGATCGACCCGGCCGAGGCCGCCCGGACCAAGCTGCTGGTGGACGCGCTGGCCACGATGGAGCTGGAGCCGATCTGGCAGGTGATGCAGCAGATGGAGAAGGCCCCGGCCGTCGCGCTGCCGCCGGAGGTCGCGGACTTCCTGCACCGCCGCTGGCTGGCCAACGTGCCGCAGGCGCTGAGCACCATGGGGGCGCACCTCGTCTCGGCGCCGGACCGGGTGGCCGAGCTGGCCGGGTGCCCGCTGCCGAAGCTGGTGCTGTCCGGGGTGCAGGACTACGCCTGGCCGGTCGAGGAGCAGTCGGCGATGGCCCGGCGGCTGGGCGCCGAGCGGGTCGTGGTGGAGGACGCCGGGCACTCGCCCAACGCCGAGCAGCCGGCCGCGACGGCGGCCGCACTGGCCGCCTTCTGGGGCTGACCCCGCCACCGCGTCACCGGACCTCAGGACCGGACCTCCCGGTGCCGGCCGGGCACCCCGTGCCCGGCCGCCCGGCACCGTGGGTTCACCGTGCCGCCACAGAGCAGGCGACAAAATTCGTTAGCTCGGGTAATATTTGATTCTGTCCGGGAATCACCCTGCCCGCTCAGCCACGTCCACCACCCCGTCCCGCACCGGCCTCGACGACGAGAGTCACCCGAAACCGGGACTTAACGGACGGGCAACCAGCCGGAAGCACCGACCGTGCACCGTGGTCCATGGGGCCGCAGCGCATCCGCCGGACACCGGCCGCCATCGGAGCACCACCGCCGACGGGGGGAGCGCGATGCGGGCACCAGCAGCACCGACCGGACCACCGCCCCAGCCAGGGCCGAGCCAGCCTCGGCCGACGACGCCCCGTTCACCGGGGCCAGGAAGGGAGAGGCCCATGCGCTTCGAGATCCTCCGCCTGGACGACGCCCAGGGCGCCGCCACCGACCGCCTGATCGCCGACGCCGAGACCGTCCGGGAGTACCTGAAGGCAGCCGCACTGACCGGCGAGCGCCTCTACATCCGGCCGTGCAAGGCGATCTGAGCGGGACCGGACCGGCCGAGGCCGCGTCCGACGTTCCGATACCCGGCTGACGCCCCGTTCCGCACCACGAGGAACGGGGCGTCAGTGCTTTCCCGGGCCTCCCGGCCCCGAAGGGCCGCGGGACCCGCGCGCCGGGCCTGCGACCAGCCCGGTGTTTGGCACCCCGGCCGCCGGGACATGCCCTACCGAGGCCGCATCCGCCACCGGCCGCACCTGGCCGGGCGGCGCGACGCACCACGTACGGGTGACCGTCCTTGACGCGGCGGACCGGAGGGAGGACCGTTGTCGGCTATGAGGGGCGAGCCAAGCTGCCCGAGGTGCGCCGGTCGGGTCCGCGCCCCAGGCCTGTTCTCCGACACCTGGCAGTGTGACCAGCACGGCGCCGTCTACCCGATGCAGCCCGTACTGCCGCCGAGCGTCGAGGCGCTCGGGGTGGCCGTGGCCCGTTCGCAGGTGCCCGTCTGGCTGCCCTGGCCGCTGCCCGTCGGCTGGCTCTTCACCGGCATCTCGCACGCAGGGGACGACCTCTCCGGCGCCCGCGCCACCGCGGTGGCCTGCTCCGGGCCCGCACCGCTGGGCGGCTTCGGCGAGCTGGTGCTGGTCGCCGAAGAGCTCGGCGTCGGTCTCGGCGCCCGGTACGCGGGGCTGCCCGGCCCGGACCCGGGCGACTCGGTCTCGCTCTACAAGCCCGCCGACGCCAAGCTGATGGCGGCCGGCCGGCCCACCCCGATGTTCCACGTGCCGGAGGCCCCGCCCGACCGCGCGGTGTACGTCGGCGAGGCCCGCGGGCTCTGGCTCTGGGCCATCGCCTGGCCCGAGCAGTCCGCCCTGCTGATGCACGACGAGCTGGTCATCACCGACCTGCGGGACGCGGGCGCCGAGCTCGGCCTGCTGCCCTGCGGCGCGCTCTCCCCGCGGCTGCTCGGCTGAGCGTCCGGGAGCCTCCCGCGCGCTGACTATCCTGGGGCCACCCGACCCACAGGAGCCCCGTCGTGCGCATCGACCTGCACGCCCACAGCAACGCCTCCGACGGCACCGACAGCCCGGCCGAGCTGGTCGCCGCGGCGGTCGCCGCCGGGCTGGACGTGGTCGCGCTGACCGACCACGACACCGTGGCCGGGCACGCCGAGGCCGCCGAGGCGCTGTCCGGCACCGGGCTGACCCTGGTGCCGGGCGCGGAGCTGTCCTGCCACACCGACGGCGTCAGCCTGCACCTGCTCGCGTACCTCTTCGACCCGGCCGAGCCGGCCTTCGCCGCCGAGCGGGAGCTGGTGCGCACCGACCGGTTCCGGCGGGCCCGGCTGATCGTGGAGCGCTGCCGGGAGCTGGGCGCGCCGATCGACTGGGCGCAGGTCGAACGGATCGCGGGACGCGGCTCGGTGGGCCGCCCGCACATCGCCAGCGCGCTGGTCGAGGCGGGTGTGGTGCCGACCGTCTCGGACGCGTTCACCGCGGAGTGGCTGGCCAACGGCGGGCGGGCCGACGTCCGCAAGCACGAGACCGATCCGGTCACGGCCGTGCGGCTGGTCCGGGCGGCCGGCGGGGTCCCGGTGTTCGCCCACCCCGGTGCGGCCAAGCGCGGGGACACCGTCTCCGACGAGGTGATCGCCGACCTGGCGGCGGCGGGCCTGGCGGCCCTGGAGGTGGACCACATGGACCACGACGAGCCGACCCGGGCCCGGCTGCGCGGCCTGGCGGCCGAACTCGGCCTGCTGACCACCGGGTCCAGCGACTACCACGGCGCCCGCAAGACGGTCCGGCTCGGCGAGCACACCACCGACCCGGCGGTGTACGAGGCCCTGGTCGCCCAGGCGACCGGCGCGCGGCCGCTCACCGGCTGACCGGCCGACCGGGGCGCAGGCGGCGGGAGAGCCGTCGGCGGGCGACCGCGCCGGGTGGCGGTGTCGCGCCGCGGCGCCACGGCCGGGCGGACATCACATGACAGAATCGGGCAATCCGTACGGAACGCCCAGTGAGAGAACCCGGCATGAGCGAGCCTCACCAGTGCGAGGCCGAGCGGTGAGCGTCTTCGACACCACCGTCTTCGGGTCGCTCTTCGTCACCCTGTTCGTGATCATGGATCCGCCCGGGACCATCCCGATCTTCCTGGCGCTGACCTCCGGCCGGGCCGCCCGGGTGCAGCGCCGGATGGCCTGGCAGGCGGCGGCGGTCGCGCTCGGCGTGATCACCTGCTTCGGCCTGTTCGGCCAGCAGATCCTGGACTACCTGCACGTCTCGATCCCCGCACTGCAGGTGTCCGGCGGGATCCTGCTGCTGCTGATCGCGCTCGACCTGCTCACCGGCAAGATCGACGAGCCGACCCAGACCAAGGACGTCAACGTCGCCCTGGTCCCGCTCGGCACCCCGCTGCTGGCCGGGCCCGGGGCGATCGTCGCGGTCATCCTGGCCGTGCAGAAGGCGGACGGCGGCGCCGAGTACGCGGCGGTCTGGGTGGCGATCGTCGTCATGCACGTGGTGCTCTGGCTGACCATGCGCTTCTCGCTGGTGATCATCCGGATCATCAAGGAGGGCGGTGTGGTGTTGATCACTCGGCTGTCCGGCCTGCTGCTGTCGGCGATCGCCGTCCAGTTGGTCGCCAGCGGCGTGTTCGCCTTCATCAAGTCGTACAGCTGACCGCCGCCGCGCGGCCGCGGATCAGTCCAGCGGGACGGCCCGGCGCTGCGGGTCGCGCAGGTCGGTGCCGTGCCGCAGCCAGCGCTCCTGCAGCGCCTCCGCGCCCTGCACCCGCTTGAACGCGGCCTCGTTCGGGGTCATCGGCAGCAGCGGCAGGAAGCGGACCGGCTCGGCCGGCTCGGCCAGTTCGAGGTCCTCGACCAGACCGCCCGGCTCGGCCACCAGCACCGAGGTGAACGGCGCGCCCGGCCAGAGCGGGGCACCCAGGTCCAGCGAGCCGCCGGGGGCCACCACCAGCCCTTCCACCTGCGGAGTCGCCGCGAACGTGGCCAGCGTGCGGAGCACCTCGTCGCGCCCCCCGCGGACGCTGAGCACCAACTCGGCGCGCGGACCCCGGACCGGGTCGGCCACCGCCGCGGACGGGTCGGCCATCGGTGCGGCAGACATCCCGAGCGTCGCGTAGCGGACCAGCGCGTCGGTGTCCGGACCGAAGCGCAGCACCTCGATCCGGTCCGCACCCAGGAAGGTGACCGAGGCCCGGCCGGCCGGTTCGCCGAACGCGGTCAGCAGTCTCGCCTCGACGGCGGCGAGGACCGCGGCCCGGGTCAGCTCCGACGGCTCGTCAGGAGTGGGGAAGTCACCGAAGAGCGGGAAATCGTGCGCCATGGACGCGACCTTAGCCGCCCTGCGGCCGGGCCGGGTTGGGGCACACTCCAACACGGCCCGAGCCATAGCTGTTAGTGTGAGGAGATGGCCACCCGAGTCTTCTGACACTCGGAGCCGCGGCATGAAGGAGGTGGTTGCGGTGGATACCAGCCGACCATGCAGTACCGGCAGCTCTGCCCGATCTGTCCGCCTCCGCCGCGACCTGCCCTGATCCCTCGGTAGGTAGGGCGGCGCCGCGTCCGGTCGGGAGAGCACCTTCCCCGGAGCCGAATCGTCCAAACTCCGCCCCTCACGCGGGTTTCCCGGACACCTGGCAGCCTGCCCGCTGCCGCTCGGCCCGGCATCCATCGGTGTTCCCGCCGTCGCACAGGCCGTCCACAGTGCCGCCGCGCGACGGTTCCTGCCCAAGGAGCCTGCTGCCATGTCGATGATCAACAGCCTGCGCGCCGCCGTCCGTCCGGGCCGCCGCCGGACCGACGCCTACGACCCGCTGCACCCCGGCCACCCCATCTCCGCCGTCGTCGACTGCGCGGTCTACCAGCACGGCAAGCGGGCCGGCGAGGCCTGCAGCCCGCGCGAGGCGGCCCGGCTGGTCAAGCTCTTCCAGCAGGAGGACACCGGCTCGTTCAGCTGGATCGGCCTGCACGAGCCGACCGAGGCCGAGTTCGAGGGCATCGCCCAGCGCTTCGGCCTGCACCCGCTGGCCGTGGAGGACGCGGTCCACGCGCACCAGCGGCCCAAGGTCGAGCGGTACGACGACGTGCTGTTCGCGGTCTTCAAGACCATCCGCTACGTCGACCACGACCAGCTCACCCCGACCAGCGAGGTGGTCGAGACCGGCGAGCTGATGGTCTTCGCCGGCCGGGACTTCGTGATCACCGTCCGGCACGGCGGCCACAGCTCGCTGCACGAACTGCGGCACCGGCTGGAGGCCGACGCGGACGGCTCGGGGCTGCTCGCCAAGGGCCCGGCCGCGGTGCTGCACGCCATCGCCGACCAGGTGGTGGACAACTACCTGCTGGTGGCGGACCGGCTGCAGACCGATGTGGACGAGATCGAGTTCGATGTCTTCGCCAACAAGGGCGGCCGTGGCGCCGACGTCGGCCGGGTGTACCAACTCAAGCGCGAGGTACTGGAGTTCAAGCGGGCCGTGACCCCGCTGCTGCGGCCGATGCAGCTGCTGTCGGACCCGCTGCAGCGGCTGGTCGACCCGGACATCCAGAAGTACTTCCGCGACGTCGCCGACCACCTGGCCCGGGTCACCGAGCAGGTGCACGGCTTCGACGAACTGCTCAACTCGCTGCTCCAGGCCAACCTGGCGCAGGTCTCGGTGGCGCAGAACGAGGACATGCGCAAGATCACCGCCTGGGCGGCGATCTTCGCGGTGCCCACCATGATCACCGGCATCTACGGCATGAACTTCGACTACATGCCCGAACTGCACCACAAGTACGGCTATCCGCTGGTGCTCGGCAGCGTGCTGGTGATCTGCGTCGGGATGTACCGGGGCTTCCGCCGCAACGGCTGGCTGTAGCCCCGCGGTCGCGGTGGCCCCGGATGGGCCGCCGTGGCGGCCCGGCCGTCAGCGGCGGCCGCCGCGGGCGACCAGGACCAGGCCGAGCAGGATCAGCGCGACCGCCGGGTACGCGGCCACCGGCGGCCACTGGCCGAGCCAGAAGGCGGCGATCAGGGCCGCGCCCGGGGTCTCCAGCAGGATCGCGGTCGAGGTGACCGACGGCCCCAGGGTGCGCACCACCCGGTTGCTGAGGGAGTGGCCGAGCAGTTGGGCGGCCACCATCAGCAGCACGATCTGCCACCACACCCCGGCCGGCCAGCCGGACAGCGAGGTGCCCGCCGCCAGGCAGGTGGCCAGCAGCACCACGGCCGTGGTGGCGTAGCAGATCAGGGTGTACGCGGTGGTGCTGACGGTCCGCCGGACCTCCGCACCGAGCAGCATGTAGCCGGCCGCCGCCAGGCCCGCGCCGAGCGCCAGCGCGTCACCGCGCAGCGCCCGGGCGGAGAGCGACAGGTCGACGCCGGTCAGCACCAGCACGCCGAGGAAGGCGACGCAGGTGCCGATCCAGACCAGCCGCGGGGGGCGGTGGCCGAACAGCCGCAGCAGCACGATGGTCCACAGCGGCGTGGTGGTCACCAGCGCGGTCGCGGAGGCCACCGAGGTCATCCGCAGCGAGGGCATCCACAGCGCGAAGTGCAGGGCCAGCAGCCCGCCCGCGGCCATCGCCAGCAGCAGCGCCCGGCGGCCGATCCCGCGCAGCTCGGCGCGGTGCCGCGCCAGCGCGTACGGGCCGAGGACGCCGACCGACATGACGTTGCGCCAGAAGGCGATGGCCAGCGCGGGCGCGGCGGTGGCGCTGATCAGGGGCGCCGAGAGCGAGATGCCGGCGACGGAGACGGCCAGCAGCAGCAGGTCGATCCGGGGCAGCGCGGGCGGCTGCCCGGCGGCGTCGGCCACCCCGGCGGGGGCGGCGGCGGTGACGTCGTCGGTCGGGGCGGCGGGCACGGCTCTCCTCGGTGGCGCAGGCGGGGGATCCGTCGGGACGGACCCGACAACGGTAAGGCCTCTAAACGGGCCATGGCACTGTCGTCCTGAGCGATGAGACGGGCCCGGGCCACCCGGGCGCGGCGGGCCCGCCGGTCCTGCAGCGCCCGGGACCGGCCGGGTCTCCCCCAGGCCTTACGCTGTGGGCCATGGAGCCTTCGACGACCACGGCAGCCGACCTCCTCGACCGCGCCCTGCTGGAGGAGGCCGCGAAGAAGTCCGGCCTGCTCTGGGTCAGGGCCGAGGGACAGCCGCAGGCGCGCGCCGTCTGGCACGCCTGGCACGACGGCGCGGTCGTGGTGGTCGGCGACGGCGCCGAGCAGCCGCTGCACGGCCTCGCGGCCGGTACCGCCGCCACCGTGACCGTGCGCTCCAAGGACAAGTGGGGGCGGCTGACCAGCTGGCCCGCCACCGTCACCGAGCTGGCCCCGCGGAGCGAGGCCTGGCTCGGGGCGGTCGAGGAACTCAAGGGCAAGCGGCTGAACGCGCCCGACACCGACACCATCGGCGACCGCTGGGCCCGCGAGTGCCGGGTGCTGCGGCTCGCCCCGGCGGGCGCGCTGAGCGAGCAGCCGGGCGCGATGCCCGAGGGCCCGCTCAGCGCCGAACCGATGCCCTCCCCCGCGACCACCCGGCAGCCGATCCCGGCCGGCCTGCCCCGGCTGCTGCTGCGGCGCCGCGGGCGCTGACCCGCGGGGCGGCGCGCCCGGCCGGTGCCGGGCCGTCACCCGCGCCGCAGGTCGGCGGGCTGGCCGGTGGCCGCCCGGGTAGCCTGGGCGCGGCGCACGGAGCGAGGCGGAGCGAGAGAGAGCGGGAGCCGATGGCAGGGCCAGGAAGCCGGGTCTTCATCTCCCACCTCTCCGGCGTGGCCGTCTTCGACCCCAACGGCGACCAGGTCGGCCGGGTCCGCGACGTCGTGGTGTCGCTGCGGATCGGCGGGGGCCCCCCCCGGGGG
>NZ_JAIZ01000815.1:8773-13994 GCF_000710465.2 Kitasatospora sp. MBT63
TCGGCCGGCGCCGGATCTTCCTGCCGATGACCAGGGTGACCAGCCTGGAGTCCGGCCAGGTGCTCACCACCGGCGTGATCAACATGCGCCGCTTCGAACAGCGCACCTCCGAGACCCTGGTCCTGGCCGAGCTGCTGGACCGCACCGTCACCCGGGTCAAGACCCAGGAGGAGGTCACCGTCCTGGACGTGGCCATGGTGCAGACCCGGGTCCGTGAGTGGGAGATCAGCAAGGTCTTCGTCCAGGTCGGCAAGGTCGGCCGGATCCGCAAGGGCAAGGGCGAGACGCTCACCCTGGACTGGTCCGCGGTGACCGGCTTCTCGCTCACCGAGGAGGGCCAGGGCGCGGCCAACCTGCTCGCCACCTTCGACCAGCTGCGCCCCGCCGACCTCGCCAACGTGCTGCACCACCTGTCGGCCAAGCGCCGGGCCGAGGTGGCCGCGGCGCTCGACGACGACCGGCTGGCCGACGTCCTGGAGGAGCTGCCCGAGGACGACCAGGTCGAGATCATCGGCAAGCTCAAGGACGAACGCGCCGCCGACGTGCTGGAGGCGATGGACCCGGACGACGCCGCCGACCTGCTCTCCGACCTGCCGGAGGAGGCCGCCGAGCGCCTGCTGCGCCTGATGGAGCCCGAGGACGCCGCCTCGGTGCGCCGCCTGCTCTCGTACGAGGAGGACACCGCGGGTGGTCTGATGACCACCGAGCCGATCGTCCTCGAACCCGACGCGACCGTCGCGGAGGCGCTCGCCCGGGTCCGGATCGCCGACAACAAGCCGGCGCTGGCCGCCCAGGTGTACGTCTGCCGGCCGCCGACCGAGACGCCGACCGGCAAGTACCTGGGCACCATCCACTTCCAGCGGCTGCTGCGCGAGCCGCCGTACACGCTGGTCGGCTCGATCGTCGACGACGACCTCGACCCGCTACCGCCGAGCACCCCGCTGCCGCTGATCACCAGCTACCTGGCCGCGTACAACCTGGTGGCCGCGCCCGTCGTCGACGAGACCGACCACCTGCTCGGCGCGGTCACCGTCGACGACGTGCTCGACCACCTGCTGCCCGACGACTGGCGCGAGGCGGCCCTGCACGGCGGCGAGGGCGTCGAGGGGGACGTCCTCGACGACGACACCCACGAGCGCGAGAGCGAGGCGGCCGGTGGACGCTGACCGGAAGCGACGGGACGAGAGCCCGCGCCAGCGGCTCCAGGGCGACCTGCGGCAGCTGCGCCAGCTGCGCGAACTGCGGGTCCGCGAGGGCACCCGGATGCAGCGCACCGAGAGCAGCGGCGGCGGTGGCACCCGGGTCCGGCTCGACCAGCCGCGCACCGCCCGTCCGGGCCTGATCAGCCTGCCCTCGTACGACCCGGAGGCGTTCGGGAAGCTGTCCGAGCGGATCGCCCGCTTCCTGGGCACCGGACGGTTCATCGTCTGGATGACGGTGGTGGTGCTGGTCTGGGTGATCTGGAACACCCTGCTGCCGGACAGCGTGCACTTCGACGACTACCCGTTCATCTTCCTCACCCTGATGCTCTCGCTGCAGGCCTCCTACGCGGCCCCGCTGATCCTGCTCGCGCAGAACCGCCAGGACGACCGGGACCGCGTCAACATGGAGCAGGACCGGGCCCGCAGCGACCGCAACATCGCCGACACCGAGTACCTCACCCGCGAGGTCGCCACCCTGCGCCAGGGCCTCGGCGAGGTGGCCACCCGGGACTTCGTCCGCTCCGAACTGCAGTCGCTGCTCAAGGAGCTGGACGAGCGGAGGGGCGCCTCCGAGGTGCTGTGACCGGCGGCACGCTACTGGGGAGTCGGGGGCGTTCCCCGGCGCCGTACCATCAAGGCATGGCCAACGAGACAGAGGTTGCGGCCGGCGTGACGGAGGAGTCCGTACGCAAGGCCCTGGCGACGGTGCACGACCCGGAGATCAACCGTCCGATCACCGAGATCGGGATGGTGAAATCCGTCGAGATCGCCGACGGCGGCGCGGTGCGCGTCGCGGTCTACCTGACCGTCTCCGGCTGCCCGATGCGCGAGACCATCACCAACCGGGTCACCGAGGCAGTCGGCCGGGTGCCCGGGGTGAGCGGGGTGGAGGTCGAGCTCGACGTGATGAGCGACGAGCAGCGCAAGGAGCTCTCCCAGCTGCTGCGCGGCGGCGCCCCCGAGCGGGAGATCGCGTTCGCCAAGCCCGGCACGCTGACCCGGGTGTACGCGGTCGCCTCCGGCAAGGGCGGGGTCGGCAAGTCCTCGGTGACGGTCAACCTGGCCGCCGCGATGGCCGCCGACGGCCTCAAGGTCGGGGTGGTCGACGCAGACATCTACGGCCACAGCATCCCGCGGATGCTGGGCGTCGAGGGCCGGCCCACCCAGGTCCAGGACATGATCATGCCGCCGTCCGCGAACGGCGTGAAGGTGATCTCGATCGGCATGTTCACCCCGGGCAACGCGCCCGTGGTGTGGCGCGGCCCGATGCTGCACCGCGCGCTGCAGCAGTTCCTCGCCGACGTCTACTGGGGTGACCTGGACGTCCTGCTGCTCGACCTGCCGCCGGGCACCGGCGACATCGCCATCTCGGTCGCCCAGCTGGTCCCGAACGCCGAGATCCTGATCGTCACCACCCCGCAGATGGCCGCCGCCGAGGTGGCCGAGCGGGCCGGCACCATCGCGCTGCAGACCCACCAGAAGATCGTCGGCGTGATCGAGAACATGTCGGGCATGCCCTGCCCGCACTGCGACGAGATGATCGACGTCTTCGGCACCGGCGGCGGCCA
This sequence comes from Kitasatospora sp. MBT63, assembly GCF_000710465.2. Classification (GTDB taxonomy): domain Bacteria; phylum Actinomycetota; class Actinomycetes; order Streptomycetales; family Streptomycetaceae; genus Kitasatospora. The sequence goes on from NZ_JAIZ01000815.1 coordinate 11,544, forward strand.
GACCGTGGCCGACGCCCTGACCCGCTCGGTCGGCGCCACCGTCCCGGTGCTCGGCTCGATCCCGATCGACGTCCGCCTGCGCGAGGGCGGCGACGACGGCCGCCCGGTCGTCCTGGCCAACCCGGAGTCCCCCGCCGCGGCCGCCCTGCGCACCGTCGCGGGCAAGCTCGGCGGCCGCCAGCGCGGCCTGTCGGGGCTGTCCCTGGGGCTCACCCCGAAGAACAAGTTCTAGCTCGGGCGCACTGTCCGCCCCAACGGCCCCGGGAGTACCCCTCCCGGGGCCGTTCCGCGTCCTGGAACCGGTACCGGTGCCCTTTCAGGGGCGGCGGGGGGAGATGCCGGGCGATGAGCGCCGCGATCGGCCGGTGGCGGGCCCGACCCCGGTGACGGGCGGGCCGTGCGGGCGCACGGTCGTACGGGCTCCGTCCGTCGGCCCCGTACGGCGCCGGGCGGTACCCCGTCCTCACCACCGCGCCCCGGATCGGCATCCCGCCCCCGGACGGCGGCCGGGACCCCGGACGGCGGGCGGCCCCGCAGGGGCGGACCGGGTGTTACCGCGCCCGCCCGCCCCCGGGCCCTGGCGGGCGCCGGCCGGCCGTCAGCGGCCGTGGTAGGCCGCGAGGTCGGGGACGGCGCCGAAGCCGACGCCGTAGGCGCTGACGCCGCGGCCGTAGGCGCCGAGCAGGACACCCGGGGCCTCACCGGCCAGCACCCAGCCGTACTCGGACTCGCGGTAGCGGAAGGGCTGGGGCAGGCCGCTCACCGGGAGGGTGAGCGAGGACCAGCCGGGGCCGTCCAGGTCGTCGGCGAGGTCCCAGGCGAGGTTGGACTGCTGGTCGAGCCAGTCCTGGCGCAGGCCGCGGTCGAGCTGGCCGGGCCAGGTCGCGGCCAGCAGCCCGGAGCCCGCCAGCCAGGCCGCGGACGAGGCCGAGGTGGCCTCCAGGGTCCCGGTGTTGTCCGCGCTGCGGCGCCCGGGTCTGCGGGCCACCGTCACCACCACCGCGAACCGGCGGGAGTCCCGGGCCTCGGGCTGCTTGGCCGGCTCGTCGCCGTGGCCGAGCGACCCGTAGTCCGCGCCGCCCTCGGCCTGCCCGGCGCGGGCCCCGCCCGGGCCGGCGCCGACCTGGCCGAGCCAGCGGCGGCCGGTCCAGCCGTCGTCCAGCCCGTACCAGGGGAAGTCGGCCGCCAGGTACGGCGCCAGCGGGTCCACCGGTGCCGCCGGCACCCTCCTGCCCGTCACCGGGCGCTCCGGCCCGGGGGCACCGGGCACCCCCGCCGGGGCCGTCCCCACCGCACGACTCGTCGCGTCCATCCGGCCGCCTCCTCCACACAGCTGTCCCGTCCCGCGGCGCGCTCCGGATCGGCGCCCCCCGCGGCATTCAGCACAATAGCGGCGGACACGGCTGCGCCCCGCTCAGCCGGGCGGCGGGGCGGGGCGCGATACGTCGGCGGGCGGACCCGGGAGGCTCAGGTGGCGTCCGGGTCGAACGGCGGGCGCTCGCCGGGCACGGGCGCGGCGGCCTTGGTCAGGTCGGCGGCGGCCGGGGCCGCGGCGGCGGCCGCGGCGACCGTGGCAGGAGCCGCACCGGCGGTCTCGCTGTTCAGCACCGACTTGATGTCCAGCCCGTCCTTGAGCTCCTTGAAGCCCAGCGGGTCCTCGTTGCTCCCGAGCAGCTGCTTGCGCACGAAGGTCTTCGGGTGGAGGTCCTGGAACTCGAAGTCCTGGAACTCCGGGCCCAGCTCGGTGCGGATGTCCTCCTTGGCGCTGTCCGCGAACGAGCGGATCTTGCGCACGAAGCCCATGGTGTCCTGGATCAGCTTCGGGAGCTTGTCCGGCCCGAAGATCACCACGGCCATCACGAGCAGGGTGATGACCTCGAGTGGGCCTATGTCAGTGAACACGTAAGCTCCCCAGCTCCTATGGACGAACCCGATGAGCTCTGCGGACAGCGGACAACGGTCATTACAGCGTAATGGCCACCGGCCGGTCCATGCCCCCACCGCGTGATGAAGCGGTGGTGAAGAGACCACCGGACCACCGGCGGCGCCCGCCGGCCGGGAGTGCGCCGGGAGGGCCCGCCGGGCGCCTCAGCGCAGCAGCTGGTGCGGGTAGCCCACGGGCGTCGCGGCCGGCTGGAACGGGCCCGGCTGCTGCGCCGTACCGGGTGACGGCGAGGAGGCCAGGTGGCGGACCGGGAAGTCCACCGGCAGCTCCGCCGTGACCGGGAGCACCGCGCCGGTGCCGGGACCGCGGACCGGGGTGACGGTGGTGCTCTGCTGGTCGTCACCGGCGCCGGTCACACCGCCGACCCCGCCGACCCCGCCGAGGGTCACGGCGGCGACCGAGAAGGCACCGGCGGCGGCGAACACGAAGCGCCGGCCGCGCGGCGGGGCGGGCCGGAACACCGGGGCCGCGGCGGCGGGCGCCAGCGGCCGCGCGGACGGCAGCAG
>NZ_JAIZ01000816.1 GCF_000710465.2 Kitasatospora sp. MBT63
ACCACCCAGACCTTCGGCACCCCGAAGAGCGTCAACACCGCCACCAACGCCCCGAACACCGGCGGCGGCACCGGCGGCCCGCACGGCCTGCTGACCAGCTCCACCAGCTCGCCCACCGGACCGAAGACCACCTCCTACCAGTACGACGCCACCGGTAACACCACCAGCGTCACCGACACCACCGGCACCACCACCCTCACCTGGAACGGCGAGGACAAGCTCGACTCCGTCAGCAAGACCGGCCAGGCACAGGCGACGTCGTACCTGTACGACGCGGACGGCAACCAGCTGATCCGCC
>NZ_JAIZ01000817.1:0-15219 GCF_000710465.2 Kitasatospora sp. MBT63
GCGCGCGCGGGGCGCGCCGACCGGGCCGCCGGGGCCGGGGCCCGCCCGGTCCCGGCGGGGGCGGGCGGAAGCGATTGGCGGAACACCCCCCTGAGTGCGCTAATGTATGTCCCGCAGCGAGCGCCGAAGACCCGGAGGGATCCGGGAGGACGGCAGAAGATCGATCCCCCATAGCTCAATTGGCAGAGCAGCCGACTGTTAATCGGCAGGTTATTGGTTCGAGTCCAATTGGGGGAGCCAGGACGGTCCCTCCGGATCGTCCCGCTGTGCAGTCCCCCATAGCTCAATTGGCAGAGCAGCCGACTGTTAATCGGCAGGTTATTGGTTCGAGTCCAATTGGGGGAGCTTCGCCTCTCCGGAGACGATCGGTACAGAGCGACGGCCCCTCGGCAGACCGGGGGGCTTTCGTGTTCCCCCGCCCGGTTCGCGCGCCCGGCGCCCGCGGTCAGGCGGTGGCCCGCCGGTAGAGGTCGTCGACCCGCTGGTCGAAGGCGACGCTGTAGGACACCGCGTCGGTGTCCCCGCCCTCCTGGTAACCGCCGATCACGCCGACCAGCTGCCCGTTCCCGGTGAGCCAGGGGCTGCCGCTGGTGCCGACGGTGTAGCCGGAGCACTCGAACCGGCTCTGGGTCGGGCTCTGCGAGGTGGTCCGGTTGGAGCAGGTGACCGGGGCGCCGCGCTCGTTCGGGTAGCCGGTGACCGAGACCGGCAGGTCGAAGCCGAGGCCGGTGACCAGCCGGTTGGCGCCGAGCAGGTCCTGGATCTCCTGACCCTGGACGGACTGCACGGTGAGGAAGGCCACGTCGTAGTCGGGGTCCTCGCTGTCGGTCCAGTGCTGGTCGACCGTGACGGAGGCCACTGGCCACACCCCGTACGGGGCGATGCCGTCGCGGAAGCCGGGGGCGAAGACCAGGTCGTCGAAGCGGCCGCGCTCGGTGCTGTGGACGCAGTGCGCGGCGGTGACCAGCAGATTGCGGTGCGGGCTCGCGACCACGCTGGCGGTGCACATCCGCGGGCCGTTCAGCTCTGCCAGGAAGAGCGCGCCGATCCGGTCGTCGGCGGCGTCGGCGGGCGCCGGACGGGCGGTCAGCCGGGAGCCCCAGCGCTGCGAGCCGCCGTCGTCGAGCAGGCCGCACGCGGTCGCGGCCAGGGCCAGCAGCAGTACGGCCGGCCGCAGGGCCCGCCGTACCCGTCCAGTCCGGTCCATCCTGCTCCCCGTGCTCCCGCTCCCCGTTGGTACGTCCCGCGCGGCCCGCTCCGCGAGGGGCCCGGATCCAAGATCTACCAGCCCGGCCCGCGGGTCCGCCAGGTGGGTGGTGGAACGGGCTCAGGGGGGCGTACCCGGTTGCGCCCCCGGCGCGCACCGCAGGTGATCGACCGGCTATGCTGCCGGGGACGGCCCTGAGGGGCCGTCTGCTGCTGGAACGGCCGGCCTGCCGGTGCGCCAGCTGGTCGAATCGGGGGCGGTAGCTCAGCCGGTTAGAGCAGGGGACTCATAATCCCTTGGTCGTGGGTTCGAGTCCCACCCGCCCCACTCGACGCACCGGTCTGTGCCTGCGAGAACTCTAGGGCAGGCGCCGGTGCCGGACCGGCACCGACACACCGGGGTCCTCGGCCCGGTGGGGCGCTCCGCCCGCGAAGGACCCGTCGAGGGCTTCGTATGCTGACCCGGTGCTCACTCCCGCGGCGTTGCCCACCCCGCTGACCCCGGTCGCCGACCCGCTGTTCGCCGCCGCCGGGGTGGAGCTCCTGCTGAAGCGGGACGATCTGGCGCACCCGACGGTGCCCGGCAACAAGTGGCGCAAGCTGGCGCCCAATCTGCGGCCCGCGCTGCTGGCCGGCCACCGGGGGCTGCTGACGTACGGCGGGGCGTACTCCACGCACGTGCGGGCGGTGGCGGCGGCCGCGCGGGGGCTGGGGCTGGCGAGCGTCGGGGTGATCCGTGGCGAGGAGCTGGCGGCGGCGCCGCGCAACTGGTCGCTGCGGGCGGCGGAGGCGGCGGGGATGGTGCTGGAGTTCGTCCCGCGCTCGGTGTACCGGGAGCTGGTGGTGCGGGGAGGCGAGCCCAGGGAGGGGTACCTGGTGCTGCCCGAGGGCGGGTCGAACGCGCTCGCGGTGCGCGGCGCCGCCGTGGTCGCCGGGGAACTCGCCGGGCAGATACCCGGCCTGGGGGAGCGGGACCTGGTGTGCTGCCCGGTCGGCACCGGCGGGACGCTGGCCGGCATCGCGGCCGGGCTGCCGCCGGGGGCGCGGGCGCTCGGGGTGGCGGTGCTGCGCGGCGAGGGCTACCTGGAGGGGGAGGTGACGCGGCTGCACCGGGCCGCGTACGGGCGGGAGTTCGGCAACTGGCGGATCCACCACGGGCACCACGGCGGCGGCTACGGCCGGGTGCCCGCCGAGCTGGAGGCCTTCGCCGCCGGGTTCGGGCGCCGGCACGGGGTGCCGGTCGAGCGGCGGTACGTGGCGAAGGCGCTGAAGGCCGTCCACGACCTGGCGGCGGCCCGGGAGTTGGCCGCCGGCACCCGGGTCACCGTGGTCGTCACGGGGCTCCCCGATCCCCTGACCGACCTCAGCCGAAGCTGAGGTCGGCGCAGAGGTCGCTGTCGGCCGGGCGGGTGTTCTCGGTGATCCCGGTCGGGATGCCGGTGGGCAGCGCGGTCGGTGTGCCGGCCGCCGTGCCGTCGGCGTCGGGCCCGGTGGTACGGGTGGCGGCGTAGTCCCGGCCGAGGGTCACGGTCAGGCCGTCGGCGGCCGGGTCGGGCTGCACCTCGGCGCCGGGGAACAGCTGTGCGAGCCGGTCGGCGGCGGCCTGCTGGCCCTGGGCGTACCCGATCAGGGTGGTGCGACGGAAGGCCGTGTCCGGGCCGACGGTGACCTGGAGGTAGCCCTTGGTTCTCAGGTCCGCCGCGGCCTGGCCGCCGAGCCCGCCGGCCCGGGAGGCGTTGTGCACTGTGAGCGGGACGTCCCCCGCGGCCGGCGCGGTGGCCGTCGGGGACGGCAACTGCGGGGCCGACGGCGAGGCGGTGGCCGACGGGTCGGCGGCCGACTGGCCTGTCAGGGTGCGGTCCTGGCGCAGCAGCGCCCACAGGGCGTCCACGTCGGGGTGGACCAGGGCGACCCGCTCGCCCTGGTAGCGCCAGGGGACGGTGACGAAGGAGATGTCGGCGAGGTCGATGCCCTGCAGCGACTGGGCGAAGTCGGCGAGCTTGACGGCCGAGCCGAGCTCCGGGTCGACGGTGAGCGACTTGGTCGCCGCGTCGGCGAGCGGGAGCAGGGTGGTCGGGTTGAAGCCCTGGCTGCGGATCTTCTTGATCAGCGAGGACATGAAGGCCTGCTGCCGCTTCACCCGGCCGATGTCCGAGCCGTCGCCGAAGCCGTGCCGCGCGCGGACGTAGTCGAGCGCCTGCTGCCCGGAGACGGTCTGCCGGCCCTTGGCCAGGTGTATGCCGTAGGAGTTGACGTCGTTGGGCACGCAGACGTCGACTCCGTGCACCGCCTCGGTCATCGCCGCGAAGCCCTTGAAGTCGACCACGATGGTGTGGTCGACCCGCAGGCCGGTCAGCGCCTCGACGGTGTTCTGGGTGCAGGCCGGGTTGCCCTGCGGGTACTCGCCGACCGTGAAGGCCGAGTTGAACATCTGGTTGGTCCGCGCCTGCGACCAGCTGCCGCTCGGCAGCCGGCAGGCGGGGACGGTGACCAGGGTGTCGCGGGGTATCGAGACGCCGACGGCGTGCTTGTGGTCCGCGTACACGTGCAGCAGGATCGCGGTGTCGGAGTGGCCGACGCCCTCCTCGCCGCCGCCGAGGTCGCCGTTGCCGTCCTGGCGGGTGTCGGAGCCGAGCAGCAGGATGTTGACCGGGCGTCCGCCCCCGCTCGCGGTCGGGCCGGCCGGCGGCCGGCTGGTGGCGACGCCGTCCGCCGAGAAGGTGCTGATGTTGTGGTCGAGGCGCTGGTAGAACCAGGCCCCGACGCCGGCGGTGGCGACCACCAGGACGGCGGCGGTGGCGCCGAGTCCACGGGCGATCCGGCCCCGGCGGGTCTTGGCGGGCCGGGAGGTGCGGTCGGTCATCGCTCAGCGCTCTCTGCCAGGTGTGGCGGGCGCCACGGGTACACGTACGGTCCAGATCAATAGACGGACCAGCGGCGTGTCCGGTTACACCTCGCAGGGCCGAACTTCGTGCCGGCCCGCACCGGGGCGGGTCAGCCGGTGGCCGCCTCGGCCGAATCGGCCCCCTCCAGCATCCTGCGCAGCAGGTCGCGCAGGTGCCGGCGCTCGTCGTCGTCGAGCGCGGCCAGCGGCTCGCGGGCGAAGTTCAGCGACTCGCGCAGCTCGTCGGTGGCCAGGCCGCCGGCCTCGGTGGCGGCCACCAGCTTGACCCGGCGGTCCAGCGGGTCGGCCTCGCGGGTGACGAAGCCGCGGGACTCCAGGCGGTCCACGATGCCGGTGATGTTGGAAGGTTCGCAGGCCAGGGTCTGGGCGATGTGCCGCATCGGCATCGGGCCGCGCCGCAGCAGGCCGAGCACCTTGGCCTGGGCGCCGGTCAGCGAGCGGGCGGCGGCCGCCTCCTCGTACTCGCGGTGGAAGAGCGCGACCAGGCTCGCCATGAGGTCGACGACCTCGCGGGTGATCGCGTCGGCGGGCGGCTGCTGCTTCTCCATGGACATCAGTCTAGCTGAACATTTGACAACCTGAACCTTTTATCCGCACGATTGCTTTAGCTGGTCAACCTTTCAGGTGGGCCTACGGATCATCGAACGTGCAAGGAGCAGGACATGGCAGAGCAGGCGACGCCCACCACCGGCCGCGAGTGGCAGCTGGCCGCCCGTCCGCAGGGCTGGCCGACCCCGGCGGACTTCGCCCTGGTCGAGGCACCGGTCCGGCAGCCCGGCCCGGGGCAGATCCTGGTCCGCAACGCGTTCCTGTCGGTGGACCCCTACATGCGCGGCCGGATGAACGACGTGAAGTCCTACGTTCCGCCGTTCGGGATCGGCGAGACGATGGACGGCGGCGCGGTCGGGTACGTGGTCGCCTCCCAGGCCGAGGGCTTCCAGGTCGGCGACGCCGTCCTGCACGGCCTGGGCTGGCGCGAGTACGCGACCCTGGACGCGGCGCGCGCGGTCAAGGTCGACCCGGAGCTCGCACCGCTCTCCTACTACCTCGGGGTCCTGGGCATGCCGGGCCTGACCGCTTACGCCGGTCTGCTCGAGGTGGCCTCCTTCCGGGAGGGCGACACCGTCTTCGTCTCCGGCGCGGCCGGCGCCGTCGGTTCGCTGGTCGGCCAGATCGCCCGGCTCAAGGGCGCCGCACGGGTCATCGGCTCGGCGGGCTCCGCCGAGAAGGTGGCCACCCTGGTCGACGGCTACGGCTTCGACGCCGCCTTCGACTACAAGGCGGGACCGGTGGCCGCCCAGCTCGCCGAGGCCGCCCCGGACGGCATCGACGTGTACTTCGACAACGTCGGCGGCGACCACCTGGAGGCCGCGATCGGCGCGCTCAACGTCCACGGCCGGGCCACCCTCTGCGGCGCCATCGCCCAGTACAACGACACCGGCGCGCCGGTCGGACCGCGCAACCTGGCGCTGGCCATCGGCAAGCGCCTGCGGCTGCAGGGCATGCTGGTCGGCGACCACGCCGCGCTCCAGCCGCAGTTCGTCGCCGACATGGCGGGCTGGCTGAAGAGCGGCGAACTGCGCTACGACGAGACCGTGGTGGAGGGCGTGGAGAACGCCGCCGACGCCTTCATCGGCCTGCTGCGCGGTGCCAACACCGGCAAGATGGTCGTCAAGCTCTGACCGTCCACCCCCCGCCGCCCCGCACACCGCCCGGTGTGCGGGGCGGTTCGGGTACGGGCGCTCGGCGCGGGCGCCACCCGGCTTTCCGACGGACCGTCACCCGGCCCGCGCCGTCGGCCGATAGCGTGGCCGCGACCGCCCCGGCCGGCCGATAGGTCCGTTCGGGGGAGAGATCCCGAGCGGGGGTGGACCTCCCCGGGGATCCGACTAACATTGGGTGAAAGCTTGTCCGTTTTGCTCAATTTGATGACCTAATGTCGAATAAGTTGAGCGTCACGGGGGTAGACGGTACCTACCGGCGATGGGCACGAGGCAGCTGGGGAAGGCGACCCTCGTCCACAGCCTGGAGGTCCCGGTGTCGACACGTGGAGTCCTGTACGTCCACTCCGCGCCCCGCGCGCTGTGCCCGCATGTCGAGTGGGCGGTCGCGGGCGTGCTCGGTGTACGCGTCAGCCTCGACTGGATCCGGCAACCCGCCGCGCCCGGTCAGTGGCGGGCCGAACTGTCCTGGCAGGGCGAGCCCGGGACGGCCTCCCGGCTGGCCTCCGCCCTGCGCGGCTGGCAGCTGCTGCGCTACGAGGTCACCAGCGAGCCCTGCGCCACCGCCGAGGGCGAGCGCTACAGCAGCACGCCCAGCCTGGGCATCTTCCACGCCGTCACCGGCCTGCACGGCGACATCCTGATCCCCGAGGACCGGCTGCGCGCCGTCCTGCTGCGCTCCCGCAACGAGGGAGGCGACCTGGAGGCCGACCTCGCCCGGCTGCTCGGCAAGCCCTGGGACGACGAGTTGGAGCCGTTCCGCTACGCCGGCGAGGGCGCCCCGGTGCGTTCAGGGTCCGTCGGGCCGTCAGGCCGAGCGGAAGGCCAGCACCACGTTGTGGCCGCCGAAGCCGAACGAGTTGTTGAGCGCCGCGATCCGGCCCTCGGGCAGCTTGCGGGGCTCACCGGTGACGATGTCCGCGTCGATGTCGTCGTCGATCTGGTCGACGTTGATGGTCGGCGGTGCCAGGCGGTGGTGCAGGGCCAGCACGGTCGCGACGGTCTCGATGCCGCCGGCGCCGCCGAGCAGGTGGCCGGTCATGGACTTGGTCGCCGAGATCGCGACGTGGTCCAGGTGCTCGCCGAGCTCCTTGCGCAGCGCCTTCACCTCGGCGGTGTCACCCTGCGGGGTGGAGGTGGCGTGCGCGTTGACGTGCACCACCTCGGCCTTGTCCAGGTCGTTGCGCTCGAACAGGTCGGCGATGGCACGGGCCACACCGGCGCCGGTCGGCTCCGGCTGGGCGATGTGGTGGGCGTCCGAGGACAGGCCCTGGCCGACGGCCTCGCAGTAGATCCGGGCGCCGCGGGCGGCGGCGTGCTCCGCCGACTCCAGCACGACCACGCCGGCGCCCTCGCCGAGCACGAAGCCGTCCCGGCCCTTGTCGTACGGGCGGGAGGCGTGCTCGGGGTCGTCGTTGTTCTTGGACATCGCCATCATGTTGGAGAAGGCGACGATCGGCAGCGGGTGGATCGCGGCCTCGGTGCCGCCGGCCACCACGACGTCGGCGCGGCCGCTGCGGATCATCTCGATCGCGTAGCCGATCGCCTCGGCGCCGGAGGCGCAGGCGGAGACGGGGGTGTGCACGCCGGCCCGGGCGCCGACCTCCAGACCGACGTTGGCGGCCGGGGAGTTGGGCATCAGCATCGGCACGGTGTGCGGGGAGACCTTGCGTACGCCCTGCTGCTTGAGCACGTCGTACTGGTCGAGCAGGGTGGTGACGCCGCCGATGCCGGAGGCGATCACGGCGCCCAGGCGCTCGGGGGCGAGCTTGGAGGACAGATCGGTGGCCGGGGTCTCGTACCCGGCGTCGGCCCAGGCCTCGCGGGCGGCGATCAGCGCGAACTGCGCCGAGCGGTCCAGCTTGCGGGCCAGCGGGCGGGGCAGGATCTCGCCCGGCTCCACGGCGGTGCGCGCGGCGATCCGGACCGGCAGGTCGGCGGCCCACTCCTCGGTCAGTGCGGCGACCCCGGAACGGCCGGCGAGCAGGCCCTCCCAGAACGAGGCGGCGTCGCCGCCCAGCGGCGTGAAGGCGCCGATACCCGTGACGACCACGGTGCGGTTTTCAGCGGTCACTGGTTTCTTCTTCTCTCACGTTGTTCAGGGGAGGGGCGGGCCGAGCGGGAGGGGAGGGGTGGCCGGGGTGCGGTTGGGCACCCCGGCCGTTCAGCCGGTGATCAGCTGTTGGCGATGATGAAGTCCACCGCGTCGCCGACGGTCTTGAGGTTCTTGACCTCGTCGTCCGGGATCTTCGCGCCGAAGCGCTCCTCGGCAGCCACGACGACCTCGACCATGGACAGCGAGTCGACGTCCAGGTCGTCGGTGAAGGACTTGTCGAGCTCGACGTCCTCGGCCGGGATGCCGGCGATCTCGTTGACGATCTCGGCGAGACCGGCCAGAACCTCGTCCTTGGTAGCCATAGTGGCTGCTCCTCTTCGGTGTTGAAAGCGAACGGTCCGGCGGACCGTCGCAGGTTTTCCTCGACGGCGGGGATGCCCTCGGTGGCTTGGATGCCTAGGGGAGAGTAACGACTGCGGCCGCGTAGACCAGACCCGCCCCGAACCCGATGATCAGTGCCAGGTCGCCGCTCTTCGCCGCACCGCTCTCCAGCATGCGCTCCATCGCCAGCGGGATGGAGGCGGCGGAGGTGTTGCCGGTCTCGACGATGTCGCGGGCCACCGGCACCGACTCGGGAAGCTTGAGTGCCTTGATCATCGTGTCGGTGATCCGCATGTTGGCCTGGTGCGGGATGAACGCGCCGAGCTGGTCGGCGGTGATCCCGGCGGCGTCCAGCGCCTGCTGCGCGACCTTCGCCATCTCCCAGACCGCCCAGCGGAACACGGTCTGACCCTCCATCCGCAGGGCCGGCCACTTGACCTCGTCGCCGGCGCCGTTGACGGCGTCCTCCTTGGCGAACGCGGTGTCCCAGGCCTGGGTCTGCGAGATGACGTCGCGCTGCGAACCGTCCGAACCCCAGATCACCTTGCCGATGCCGGGGACCTCGGACGGGCCGACGATGGCCGCGCCCGCGCCGTCACCGAAGATGAAGGCGGTGGAGCGGTCCGAGGTGTCGGTCAGGTCGCTGAGCCGCTCGACGCCGATCACCAGCACGTACTCGGCGCTGCCGCCGCGCACCATGCCGTCGGCCAGGCCCAGGCCGTAGCCGAAGCCGGCGCAGGCGGCCGAGATGTCGAACGCCGGTGCGGTGCCGCAGCCGAGCCGCTCGGCGATCTCGGTGGCGATGGCGGGGGTCTGCTTCAGGTGCGAGACGGTCGCCACGATGACGCCGCCGATCTGCTCGGGGGCGATCCCGGCCTGGGCGATCGCCTTGCCGGCCGCCTGCACCGACATCTCGGCGACGGTCTCCTCGGGACCGGCCCAGCGGCGCTCGGCGATGCCGCTGCGCGAGCGGATCCACTCGTCCGAGGACTCGATCCAGTTGAGCACCTCGGCGTTGGGGATCACCCGGACCGGGCGGTAGCCGCCCACACCGTGGATCCGGGAGAACTGGGCGCCGGTGGCGGGCCTGATCTGCGGGTTGGTCATGCGTCGTTCTCCTGACCGCCGTGGACCGCGACGAGCTCACGGGCCTTGTCGAGGTCGGCGGGGCTCTTCAGGGCCAGCGTCGCGACACCCTTGACGTTGCGCTTGACCAGGTTGGTGAGGGTGCCGGCCGGCGACAGCTCGATCACGGCGGTCGCACCCAGCTGCTGGATGGTCTCCATGCACAGGTCCCAGCGGACCGGGTTGGAGACCTGCGCGACCAGGCGGGAGAGCACCTCGGCACCGGTGGCGACGGCCTCACCGTCCCGGTTGGAGACGTAGGTGACCAGCGGGTCCGCGGTGCTCAGGGTCGGCGCCAGCTTCTCCAGGCGCTCCACCCCGGGGGCCATGTGCTCGGTGTGGAAGGCGCCCGCGACCTTCAGCGGGATCAGCCGGGCGCCGGCCGGCGGGTCGGCCTTCAGCGCCGCCAGCTGGTCCAGCGTGCCGGCGGCCACCAGCTGGCCGCCGCCGTTGTTGTTGGCCGCGGTCACGCCGTACTCGGCGAACTTCGCGGCCACCGCCTCGGGGTCCCCGCCGAGCACGGCGGTCATCCCGGTCGCGGTCCGCGCGGCGGCGTCGGCCATCCCCAGGCTGCGCTCACGGACGAAGACCAGCGCGTCCTCGGCGCTCAGCACCCCGGCCAGCGCGGCCGCGGTGATCTCGCCGACGCTGTGGCCGGCCACCGCGCCGACCAGCTCGCGCGGCACCGGGCCGGCCGGGAACAGCTCGCCGGCGGTCAGCAGCCCGGCCGCGACCAGCAGCGGCTGGGCGACGGCGGTGTCCTTGATCTCCTCTTCGGAGGCCTCGGTGCCGTAGCGGACCAGGTCGAGGCCGGCCACGGTCGACCACTGCCGCAGCCGGTCGGCGGCGCCGTCCAGTTCAAGCCAGGGGTTGAGGAAGCCGGGAGTCTGGGCACCCTGTCCAGGGGCGACGATTACGAGCACGGTTCAACCCTCTCTCGCCGGACGCCCGGGGGCGGGTAGGCGACGGTAACGAAGAAAAGCACGTCGGCTTGTGGAGTCTCCACAGTGCCTCAGCCCTGCTCGGCCACCGAGCCCAGGCGTCCGAGCGCAAGGGCGATGCGCAGGGTGAAGGCCGAACGTACGTCGGACGGAGCATAGCCGGTGACGTCCGTCACACGACGCAGCCGGTAGCGCACGGTATTTGGGTGAACGAAGAGCATCCGGGCGGCCCCTTCGAGTGAGGACGCCTGCTCCAGGTAGACACTCAGCGTCTCCAGCAGTGCCGACCCGGCCTCCTCCAGCGGTGTGTAGATCTCCTCCACCAACTGCTGCCGGGCCACCTCGTCGCCCGCCAACGCCCGTTCCGGCAGCAGGTCGTCGGCCAGCACCGGGCGCGGCGCGTCCGGCCAGGCCGCGCAGGCCCGCAGACCGGCGGCGGCCGCGTGCGCCGAGCGGGTCGCCGACAGCAGGTCGCCCACGGTCGGGCCGACCACGACCGGGCCGGGGGCGAACTGGCCGATCAGCGCCCGGGCCGCGTGCACCGGCTCCTTGTCACCGCCGACCACCACCACCAGCCGCCGGCCGAGCACCCCGGTCAGCACGTGCAGCTTGGCGTACCGGGCGGCCCGCCGGATCGCCTCCACCACCAGTTCGCTGTCCCCGTCCGGCGCGCTGCCCATCACCACCCTGACCTGCTTGGGCTGGCCCCAGCCGAGCGCCGCCGCCCGCGACAGCACGCCCTCGTCGGCGTCGCCGGACAGCAGCGAGTTGACCACCAGTGCCTCCAGCCGGGCGTCCCAGGCACCGCGCGCCTCGGCGGCCTGGGCGTACACCTGGGCGGTGGCGAAGGCGATCTCGCGGGCGTACACCAGCACCGACTCGCGCATCCCGGCCTCGTCGCCCGGGGCGGCCACCTCCTCGATGGCCTCCTCCATCACCTCGATCGTGGTGCGGATCAGCTCGACCGTCTGGCGCAGGGTGATGGCCCGGGTCAGCTCGCGCGGCGCGGTGCCGAAGACGTCCGTGGAGATCGCCTGCGGGGCCTCCGGGTGCCGGTACCACTCGGTGAAGGCCGCGATGCCGGCCTGGGCCACCAGGCCGATCCAGGACCGGTGCTCCGGCGGCATCCGCCGGTACCAGGCCAGCTGGTCGTCCATCCGCGCGATGGCGGCGGTGGCGAGCTTCCCGGCGGACTTCTCCAACCGCTTGAGGGTCGCCACCCGCAGCTCGGCGCGCTCGGCGGCGAGCTTGCGCTCCTGCGCCGTCAGCCGGCCGGTCCGGCCGGTGGCGGGCGGCTTGGCCGCGGCTGGACGGGCGGGCGCCGCCTTCTTGGCGGCGGACTTCTTGTCGGGACTCGCTGAAGCGGCTGGCACAGGAACAAGACTGCCTCACCCGGGGACATGCTGGTGCACACCCCCACCGGAACCACCGGGTGGGCCAGGTCACACCCGTTACGGTAGGCACCGTGACCGACACCCGAGAGCGCCCCCGCGCCGACCTGCGCCGGGCCCCCGAGCGCTACCTCTCCACCCCGGCGGCGGGCATCGAGACCCGGCACGCCTTCTCCTTCTCCGGGCACTACGACCCGAAGAACACCCACTTCGGCGCGCTGCTCGCCTGCAACGAGGAGACCCTCGCCCCCGGCGCCGGGTACGAGGAGCACCTGCACCGTGACACCGAGCTGCTGACCTGGGTGGTCTCCGGTGCGCTCGCCCACCGGGACGGCGACGGCCACGCCGGCGTGGTCCGCCCCGGCATGCTCCAGCACCTCAGCGCCGGGCGCGGCGTCCGGCACACCGAGCGCAACGTCGGCGGCGCCGACACGCCGGTCCGCTTCGTCCAGCTCTGGCTCCAGCCTGACGAGTTCGCCGCCGACCCGGCGTACGGGCTGCGCCGGGTCGACCCGGACCCCGGCGGACTGACCCTGCTCGCCTCGGGCCTGGCCCGGGACGCCGGGACCGCGGCCCTGCGGCTGCGCCGCAGCGACGCCGCGCTGCACCTGGTCACGGCCGGCCCGTGGCAGCCGCTGCCCGATCTGCCGCAGGCGCCGTACCGGTACGCGCACCTGACGGTGGGTTCGGTCGGCTACCGCACGGTGCCGGGCCCGCAGGGCGGCGGCCGCTCGCTGGAGCCCGGCGACAGCGTCCGGATCACCGGACCGGCCTTCGCCGACCCGGTGGCCGGTCCGGACGGTACCCAACTGCTGCTGCTGGAGATGCACTCCGGGCTCGTGCTGGGGTGAGCGCGGCCGGCGCGGCCGGGGCTCAGCCGTTCAGCTCGGCCAGCACGGCGTCGGTGAACCGCGGCCACACCTCGGCGGCCCACGGCCCGAAGTCGCGGTCGGTGAGGGCGACGCAGGCCGCCCCGGCGGCCGGGTCGACCCACAGGAAGGTGCCGGACTGGCCGAAGTGGCCGAAGGTCCCGGCCGAGCTGGCGGTGCCGGTCCAGTGCGGGGCCTTGTCGCCGCGGATCTCGAAGCCCAGACCCCAGTCGTTGGGCCGGCGGTGGCCGAAGCCGGGGAGCACCCCGCTGGTGCCGGGGAACGCGACCTCGCGGGTGGCGGTGTGCACGGTGCCCGGGTCGAGCAGCCGGGGGGCCTGCAACTCGGCGGCGAACAGCGCCAGATCGGCCACCGTGGACAGGCCGCCCGCGCCGGCCGGCGAGCGGTGCGCGGTGTTGATCAGGGAGGAGTGCATCCCCAGCGGCTCGAACACGGCCTCGGCGACGTACTTCCCGAACTCGATCCCGGCGGCCTGCTGAAGGGTCTGCGCCAGCACGTCGAAACCCGCGTTGGAGTACAGCCGCCGGTTCCCGGGCGCGGCCATCACCCGGTGCTCGTCGAAGGCCAGCCCCGAGGTGTGGGCCAGCAGGTGCCGGACGGTCGAACCCTCCGGGCCGGCCGGGTCGTCCAGCTCGAAGACCCCCTCCTCGACCGCGACCAGCACGGCGTACGAGGTGAGCAGCTTGGTCACCGACGCCAGCGGGAACAGCTGCTGCTGCGGGCCGTGCCCGCCCAGCACCGCGCCGTCGGCGCTCCGTACCACCGCCGCCGCAGCGTTCGGCACCGGCCAGTCCTCGATCATCCGCAAGCTCTGCATGGCCGGAACTCTAGCGATCGGGGCGGCCGCCACGCGTGCGAGGCTTGCTTGGAGTGCACTCCAACTCGCTAGTTTCGTAGTCGTCGCCGATCACCGGGGGTCACACCATGGCAACGCTCGCACCGATCGAGGCCGACCTGCTCAGTTGCGAGGAGGCCTACCACCGGCAGGCGGACCTGCCCGCGGACCGGACCCCGCGGCACGCCATCGGCGAGGTCGCCGCCGCCAGCGGCCTGACCGCGCACACGCTGCGCTGGTACGAGCGGATCGGTCTGCTCGACCCCGTCGACCGCTCCTACTCGGGGCAGCGCCGCTACAGCGACGCCGACCTGACCCGGCTGGCCTTCCTGGGCAGGCTGCGGCTGACCGGCATGCCGGTCGCCGACATGCTCCGCTACGTGGAACTGGTCCGCCTCGGCGCCGACACCTACGACCGGCGGCGGGACCTGCTGCTCGCGCACCGCGAAGAGGTCCGGCGCAAGCTCGCCGACCTGCACGCGACCCTCGCCGTCCTCGACTACAAGATCGACCTGTACTCACGTCTCCCCGACGCCGGGGAGCAGAAGGAGAGCGCATGACCCTCCCCACCACCGCGCTCGGCACCGGCGGCCCGGTCGTCGGCAGCCAGGGCCTGGGCTGCATGGGCATGAGCGAGTTCTACGGTCCGACCGACACCGCCGAGGCACTCGCCACCCTGGATGCCGCGCTTGCGGCCGGCGTCACCCTCTTCGACACCGCCGACGTCTACGGGTCCGGCCACAACGAGGAGCTGATCGGCCCGTTCGTGCGGGCCAACCGGGACCGGGTGGTGCTGGCCACCAAGTTCGCGATCGAGCGCCGCGCCGACGACCCCTCCTACCGCGGGGTGCGCAACGACCCGGCGTACGTCCGGGCCGCCGTCGACGCCTCGCTGCGGCGGCTGGGCGTCGAGGTGATCGACCTCTACTACATGCACCGCCGCGACCCGCGGGTGCCGCTGGCCGAGTCGGTCGGCGCGATGGCGGAGCTGGTGCAGGCGGGCAAGGTCCGCCACCTCGGGCTGTCCGAGGTGACCGGGGACGAGCTGCGCGAGGCGCACGCGGTCCACCCGATCGCCGCGCTGCAGTCCGAGTGGTCGGTGTTCTCCCGGGACGTCGAGCGGACCGCGGTGCCCGCCGCGGCCGAGCTGGGGGTCGCGTTCGTGCCGTACTCGCCGCTCGGGCGGGGCTTCCTGACCGGCGCGTTCACCGCCGCCGAGCAGCTCGCCGCGGACGACTACCGGCGCAGCCACCCGCAGTTCAGCGGGGAGAACGCGGCCCGCAACGCCGCGCTGGTGGCGCCGATCCAGAAGGTCGCCGCCGAGCGCGGCGTCACCGCCGCACAGGTCGCGCTGGCCTGGGTGCACCAGCGGGCCGAGGTGCACGGGCTGACCGTGGTCCCGATCCCCGGCACCCGCAAGCGCACCCGGCTGGCCGAGAACACCGCGGCCGCCACGCTACGGCTGACGGCCACGGAGCTGGCGGCGCTGGAGCCGGTCGCCGGGCAGGTGACCGGGGACCGCTACGCCGACATGACGTTCACCTCGGCCGGCCGGGAGTGACCGGCCGCGAGTGACCGGGGACGAGTGACCGGGCGCTCGCAGCCGCCCGCGAGCCGCCGCCCGCGAGCCGCCGCTCGTGGGCCGCGGCCGGTGCGGCCGCGGTCCACGGACCGGTGGCTCAGACGGCCCGGCCCAGCCAGGCGGCCAGCCGGGTGGTGGCGTCGGCGCCTTCGGGCGCGGGCCGGACCGGGCCGAACGGCAGGGCGC
>NZ_JAIZ01000817.1:15318-20883 GCF_000710465.2 Kitasatospora sp. MBT63
CAGGACCTGCTCGGCGACGGCGAGCGCGCCGAGCGCCAGCTCCTCGTCGAGCACCGTCGAGGCGTCGACGACCCGGGCGATGTCCCAGGTGTGGGTGACCGCCTCCATCACGTACCCGGCGAGCGCGAACCGGCCCGGGATCCGGCCCCACGGCACCTCGGCGGGCCGGTCCAGGGTCCCGTCCGCGGCCCAGGCCGCCTGCGCCCGGGCCTTGGCCCGCTCCAGGGCGGGGCCCCAGCCGTCGTCCTCGATCTCGCCGGCCGCGGCGGCGACGTCCAGGCTGCGGCCGCCCTCGCCGACGTACGCGATCCGGTGGATGCCGCCCAGGGTGTGGCTCAGCAGCGCCCGCAGGTCGTACTCCTCGCAGGGGGTGGGCCGGTCCAGCAGGTCGGGCGTCACCAGGGCGACCACCTTGCCGAGCTGGTCCAGGGCGCGCAGGTAGTCGGGGCGGGGGTCGTAGGCGGTGTCCGTCATGGGGTGCTCCTCGTGATGCGTCGTGCGGTTCGGGCTACGACGGACACTCTCCCGGGTATACCTGACACCCTGTGTCAGGTTTTAGGGTGGGTTTTTGTGAAGGCCGACCGACTGCTCTCGATCCTGCTGCTGCTCCAGACCCGGAGCCTGGTGCCCGCCGCCGAACTGGCCGAGCGGCTGGAGGTGTCGGTCCGCACGATCTACCGGGACGTCGAGGCGCTGTCGGCGGCCGGGGTGCCGGTCTGGGCCGAACGCGGCCGGGCCGGCGGGATCAGCCTGCTCCCCGGCTACCGCACCGACGTCACCGGGCTGACCGCCGACGAGGCGCGGGCGCTGTTCGTGCTGGCCGCGGCCGGCACCCACGACGCGCTGGGCCTCGGCGAGGCGATCTCCACCGCGCTGCGCAAGGTGATGGCGGCGCTGCCCGCACCGCACCGCCCGGCGGCCGAGCGGACCAGCGAACGGATCCTGGTCGACCCCGAGCGCTGGCTGCGGGTCGGCCCCGCGCCGGTCGAACTCGGCGAACTGCAGCGGGCGGTCTTCGCCGATCTGCGGCTGGAGCTGTCCTACCGGCACAGCGGCGCGGCCGCCCCGAGCGGGTACGCCGTCGACCCGTACGGGCTGGTGAGCAAGGCCGGCGTCTGGTACCTGGTGGCGGACCTCGACGGTGACCCGAGACTCTTCCGGGCCGACCGGGTGCGGGCGGCCCGGGTCCTCGACGAACCGGTCCGGCGGCGGCCGGGGCTCGGCCTGCCGGAGGTCTGGGCGGTGCTGCGCGAGCGGATCGAGGAGCAGCCGGCCGACGTCCTCGTGCTGGTCCGGGTGCGGCGGCACCGGCTGGACATGTTCACCCGGATCCACGCCGGGCTGCTGGCCTCACCGCCGTTCGGCGACGACCCCGGGTGGGCCGAGGTGCGGCTCGGCCTGCGGTCGGTGGAGGCGGCCAGGGCGGTGCTGGCGTTCGGGGCGGACGTCGAGGTGATCGACCCGCCGGAGGCCAGGGCGCAGCTGGCCGGGGCCGCCGCCGACGTGGTCGCGCTGTACGGGGGGACCGGCCGGCCGGCTGATCAGGCGACGGTCGGCGGGTGGCTCACGGTGTCGTAGCGGCCGAGCGCGATGGCGCCGAAGTTGTGCAGGCTGGCGGTGCCCGGCGCGAAGTAGCCGTTGTGGCCGGCCGCGCCGGTCGAGGAGACCTCGGTGGCGCCGAAGCCGGAGCTGGTCGGGTCGGCGCCGTGGCCGAGGCCGCCGACCTCCAGGTACGGGACGTTGCCGATCCAGTCGGTGCGGTTGCGGGTGGCCCAGACCGCCACGCCGGGGCCGAGCTCGCCGGCCGACTCCACGCCCATGCCCGGGCTGCCGAAGACCACCATGTCGGTCCTGCGGGCGGCGTCGATGCCGGGCGCGGCCGTGCCGCAGACCACCGAGCCGTACGAGTGGCAGAACAGCGCGGGCGGGACGTCCGGGTGGCTGGTCGCCCGCAGGCCGTCCAGCAGGCGCAGCAGGCGGGGCGCGGCGACGTCGGCGAGCCGGGCGGTGACCGCGTCCGGGCCGAGGCCGGACGGGGTGACGTAGCCGGTCCAGGCGATCACCGCGGTCCGGGTGCCGGGGGCCTGGTGCTGCTCCTCGGCGAGCAGCGCGCGGGCCATCCCGGCGGGGGAGCGCAGCGGCTCGGAGGACTGGTCGTGGTGGCCGAGGTCGGCGTCCGAGCCGGGGACCAGCACCGACACCCGCTGGGCGGTGGCCAGGTCGCCGAAGACCTCGCTGACCAGGCCGCGGCCGCGCGGGTCGAAGGCGAGGATCTGCCGGCCGTCGGCGAGCAGGTGGTCGGAGTCGTTGGCGCGGGAGACGGCCAGTGCCCGGGTGTCGGGGTCCAGCCGGTGGTCGGCGCCGCGGGCCCGGGCGCGGTCCCGCTCGGCCGTGATCGCGAGCCGGTTGGCGTGGTAGCGCAGCGGCAGCGGGGCGCCGTCCAGGTTGCCGACGACCAGCGGGTAGGCGGCGGCCAGGCGCTCGGTCTCGGCGGGGCTCAGCGAGGCGAAGAAGGCGGCGACCGAGGCGGCGGTGGCGGTGGCCGGGTCGGGCAGCTCGCGGCCGAGCGAGTGGTCCGAGACCCAGGCGGTGCTGCCGGCCGGCGGGGTGGCGATGGCGACCTGCTCGTTGGCGGCGGCGGCCTGGGCGGCGGCGGCGCCGGCGTCCACCAGGACCACGCAGCCCGCGAAGGCGCCTATCAGGATGCGCTTGACCCTGCGCTGCATGGCGTTCACTCCTCGGGCCGGTGAGCGTCACAGCGGGCCGGGCCCGATGGTGCTACGACTGCCAACTACACGTCAGCCAGCGTAGAGGCAGGGCGCAGCCGAGGGCGGCCTTCAAACTGTGTTCTGGCTCACATTCGCCCGTGTGAGTGGCGTTACCTGACCGGATCCGACCGGTTCACCGTTCGTTCGCCCGCTGCTCGTCGACCAGTGCGTGCAGCCGCTTCGGTGCGACGCTGCGCCAGGCCTCGGTGAGCAGCTCGCCCAGCTCGCCGGCGTCGACCCGGGCGAGCTGCACCAGCACCCAGCCGTGCCGCCCCACGTACGGCGCGAACGCGTACGTGTCGGGGTCGGCCGCGAGCAGCTCCGCCTGGTCCTCCTTGGAGGCCTTGACGCAGACCCGGCCGGAGTCCGGGCTCCCCATCGCGAAGATCTTCCTGCCGACCCGCAGCGTCACCTGGTCCCAGGTGGGCTGCGCGTGCGCCTCCGGCAGGTCCAGCGCCAGCGCCTCGAACTGATCGAACGTCACCATCCCGCCAGCGTACGGCCGGGCACCGACAGCCCGGCGCACCTCACACCACCCCCAGCGCGTACACCGTGAACGCCGCCGCCCCCGCCCCCACGGCCGCCCGCCACAGCCGGGACGGCCACGGCCCGTCGAACCGGCGGGCCGGGCCCGCGAGCGCCGCCAGCACCAGCCCGAACACCGGCAGCCACGCCAGCCGGGCCAGCACCCACCCGAGCGAGGACGGCTCGGTGGTCAGACCGGGCACCGCGCCCGCCCGCGACAGCGGCAGCGCCACCGCGAACATCGCCGTCTGGTGCCAGCAGAAGATCGTCATCGCGGACAGGTTCACCGCGACCACCGGCAGCCACAGCACCGGCCGCCGCAGCAGCCGGGCGATCCGCTCGCGCAGCAGCACCGCCGCGCCGCACTGCACCGCCGCCAGGGCCAGCACCAGCAGCGACGGCGGATGCGAGTTGGTCCGCGCCGCCCCCGGCACACCGACCATGCTGGCCGGGTAGTGGAACACCACCAGCAGCAGCGCGAACAGCACCGCCCCGCCCGCCAGCAGCACCGCCCCGCCCGCCCGGCGCAGCCGCCCCTGGGCCCACGACACCCCGAGCTGGTAGCCGAACAGCCAGCCCGGCAGCAGGTTCACCAACGCCAGCCAGGACGGCACCGCCTGGGCCCACGGCCCGTACCGCAGCAGGTCGACGACGGCGACCACGGCGAGCAGCGGGGCCGCCGCCCAGGCACCGAGCCGCCGGCCGGCCGCCAGACAGTACGGGGTCAGCGCGGTCAGCACCAGATAGATCCCGATGTACCAGAGCGGCTGCACCACCAGGACCGAACCGGTGCGCACCGTCCCCTCGGGCACACCCGCCGTCCGCAGCACCGGGATCAGCACCGCCCACACGGCGGCCACCCCGAGCACCGGCCGCAGCAGCCGCACCGCCCGCCCGCGCAGCCAGCCGCCCAGGCCGCTGCCGCGCTCCCGGGCCCGCTCCAGCGACTTCGCCGCCGAGTACCCGCCCACCAGGAAGAACAGCCCGAGCAGCTGCAGCCCCCAGCTGAACGGCGCCAGGAAGCCCAGCGAGGACAGCGGGCTGGCGTTGTGCAACACCCCGTCCCCGGCTGCCACGGAGAAGCCGCCGAGCAGCCAGTGCCCGGTCGGTACGGCCAGCAGGGCGAGCGCCCGCAGCCCGTCCAGTGCCCGGTCCCGGCTCGCGGGGGTGCGGGCGTCGGTCAGGGCCGCGGCCCTGCGCAGGGGAGCGCCGAGGCGCAGCAGGTCAGCGCGCATCGTGGCACCCCGGATCCCGGTCGGCGCAGCGGACGCCGGCGGTGTCGCCGAGCGCGAGGGCCGCGAAGTTGGCGAGCGAGGCGGTACCGGGCGCGAAGTAGCCGCTGTGGCCGTGCGAACCCGCTGAGGAGACCACCCGGGCGCCGAACCCGGTGCCGGTCGGGTCGGCGCCGTGGCCCAGGCCCAGCACCGACACGTGCGGGACCCGGCCGATCCAGTCCGCGTCGTTCCGCTCGGCGGCCCACACCGGCACCCGCAGGTCGGCCGCCCGGGCCGTCTCCATCCCGGGGGAGCCGAACACCACCAGGCCCGCGGCCTGCCGCGGACCGAGGTCCGCCCGGCCGCACACCACCGAGCCGTAGCTGTGGCAGAACACCGTCGCCGCGCCGGTCCGCGCGGCCAGTCCGTCGAGAAACCGCCCCAGCCGGGCGCCGCCCGCCACCGCGAGATCGGCGGTGGCCGCGTCCATCCCCACCCCGACCGGGGTGGTGTACCCCGCCCAGGCGATCACCGGGACCTGCCCGCCGGTCGCCGCCCGCAGCGCCCGGGCCATCCCGGCCGGCCCGGCGTACGGGTCGCCGTCCCGGTCGTACTCCGTCAGGTCGACGTCCGAACCCGGAACCACCACCGCCGGCCGGCTCCCCGGCGACAGCTCGCCGAACACCTCGACCACCTGACCGCGGCCGCGCGGGTCGAAGGCCAGGATCTGACGGCCGGCCAGTGCGGCGTACCGCTGCGCCCGGGCCAGGGCCTGCGCCCGCCCGGCGGCGCTCAGCGTGCCGTCCTCGGCGGCGGCCTGCTCGCGGCGCCGCTCCTCCTCCAGCGCCAGCGCGTTGGCCCGGTACCGGACCTCGACCGGCACCCCGTCGAGGTTGCCCGTCACCAGCGGGTGCCGGACGGCCAGCGCGTCCCGCTGCGCGGGCGTCAGCCCGGCGAAGAACGCGGCCACCTCGGCGGGCGCGGCACCCACCGGATCCGGCAGCCGGACCCCCAGCACGGTGTCCGCCCGCCAGGCCGCACTCCCCGGCGGCGGCCCC
>NZ_JAIZ01000817.1:20958-21282 GCF_000710465.2 Kitasatospora sp. MBT63
GTCACCGCCACCTGGCTGCCGGCCGCGGCCGACGCCCCCACCCCCACCGCCACCGTCGCGGCCACCACCGCGGCCACCAGGGTCCGCCTGAATCGCAGCAGCATCGCTGCCCTCCCTCTCGTCCGTGAACGAGAGGAAGCTAGGAGGACGACACCTCACGGAACGTCAGCCCACGGAGCCAACTCCCTCCTCCCACCGCAGTACTAGGGGGTACCCCGGGGGCCTCCCTGCGCCCACGGGCATCCCCGCCCTCGGGGGCTCCCGGCGGCTTCGGTCCGACCCGGCCCCAGGGGTGCCCCCGCCCGCCCCTACTGCCCCGGTGTG
>NZ_JAIZ01000818.1 GCF_000710465.2 Kitasatospora sp. MBT63
CCGCGGATCTTCACCTGGTCGTCGGCCCGGCCGACGAACTCCAGGGTGCCGTCGGCGCGGCGGCGGGCCAGGTCGCCGGAGCGGTACAGCCGGGAGCCGGGCGCGCCGAACGGGTTGGGCACGAAGCGCTCGGCGGTCAGGCCGGGCCGGTTGAGGTAGCCGCGGGCGACGCCCCGGCCGCTGACGTGGATCTCGCCGACCACCCCGACCGGCACCAGCCGGCCGTTCGGGTCCAGCAGGTGCACGCCGAGGTCGGGCAGGGGGTGGCCGGCGGGGCTGACGGCGGGGTCGGTGAGGTCGTCGGCGGTGACCCGGTGGTGGGTGACGTGGACGGTGGTCTCGGTGATGCCGTACATGTTGATCAGCGCGGGGGCGTCC
>NZ_JAIZ01000819.1:0-3093 GCF_000710465.2 Kitasatospora sp. MBT63
GTACGTGACCAGGCGCATGACGCTCCTTGCAGTGGGACGGGCGGGACGGGCGGGCGGAACGGAGGGGGTTACCGGCCCTCGGGGCGGACGGGCTGGCGGCCACCGTTCTCGGGGTAGGCCTCTTCGCGCAGGAAACCGAGGGAGCGCATCACCGGGAGGTCGTCGAAGGAGAACAGGCAGGCGTCCTCGGACGGGTCGAGGTTCTCGTGCTCGTGCCAGGCCCAGGAGGGGACGCAGAAGATGTCGCCCTGCTTCCACTCGAACCGCTGCCCGGCGATCACCGACACGCCCCGGCCCTTGGCTGCGGTGTACACCACCGAGCCGGTGTGGCGGTGCGCGAGGGTGGCCTGCCCGGGGCGCAGCAGCTGCATCCGGGCCCCCATGGTGGGCATCACCGGGCCGCCGGTCAGCGGGTTGGCGTACTCCATGATGACGCCGTCGTACGGGGAGCCCTCGCTGGCCTTCGCCAGGTCGAGCAGGGCCTGGTAGGTCGGCTCCCACGGGTAGCCGAGGACCGGGGAGTAGGGGCGGGTCCACTTCTCGGACCCGTACGGCAGCAGGTTGCCGCCGTAGCTGAGCACCGAGGAGTTGATCACCTTTCCGGGGACCTGGTACAGGTCGGGGTGGACCTCGTAGAACCCGGCGTCGTGCGCGTTGACCAGCGGGATGTCGAGTCCGTCCTGCCAGACCACGGGGGCGTCGGCGGACTCGTTGCCGTGCTCGTGCCAGGTGCCGTTGGGGGTGATGGCGAAGTCCCGGGGGCCGACCTTGAGCTTCTGGCCGTCGACGATGGTCCAGGCGCCGGTGCCCTCGTGGACGAAGCGCAAGGCGGCGGCCTGGTGGCGGTGGGCGGTCATGGACTCGCCCGGGCCCATGATCTGCAGGCCGGTGTAGAGCAGGCCGACGGCGGCGCTGATGTCCCGTCGGCCGGGGTTGACCAGCATCACCACCCGGCGGCCGGCGTCGTCGGCCTTGACCAGCGGGAGCGCCTTGTGGACCAGCGGGCGCAGCTCGTCGTAGCGCCAGAGCACCGGCACCGACCGGGGCTGCGGGTACCAGGGCTCGATCTCGTTGGCGACCGTCCACAGGGCGCCGGCCTCCAGCTTGGCCAACTCGTCGTAGTAGGCAAGCAGTTCGGGACTGTCGGTGACCCGGGCGCGGCCGATCCGGTTGTCGTCGTGGGTGGTCACTGCTCCTCCTTCGGTGCGGTGGGGTCCTTCGGTGCGGTGGGGACGGGCACGGCGGCCGGGGCGGTGGTGAAGGTCAGCGGGGTGCGCGGGCGGTTGTCGACCTCGAGCCGGAAGATGTCGAAGCGGTTGTAGTGGCCGACGATGTCGTGCATCTGCTTGGGCTGGATGCAGCGGGCGAGGTCGATCTCGGCGTAGACGATGCCCTCGTCGTCGATCAGCGGCTCGGTGACCGGGCGGCCGTCCGGTCCGAAGATCCCGGACAGCGCACTGCGCGGACGGGCCAGCAGCTTGCGGACCTCGGGGTCGTCGCCGGCCACCTGGTCGACGATCTCCGGGGAGATGGTGGAACAGGCCACCACGGAGAAGACCTTGCCCTCGAAGCTGTGGGCCGCGGTGCGGACCGCGATGGCCTCCGCCATGTCGTAGTCCTCGGGGCCGACGGGCAGCGCGATGTAGGCGGCGGCGTGGACCAGCTCGCCCTGGGCGAGCAGGGTGAACCGGGCGAGCGTGTTGGTGTTCTCGCCGCAGGCCAGCACCCCGAGCGGCCCGATGTCGGTCCGGTGGACCTGCAGCGAGCTCCCGTCGCCGCCGGTCCAGGTCAGCTTCTCGGCCCAGGTGGGCACCAGCTTGCGGTGCACGCCGAGCAGTTCGCCGTCCGGGCCGATGGTGAGCAGGGTGTTGTAGAGCACCCCGAGGCTGTGCGCGCCGCGTTCGTTGACCCCGATGACGACGACCACCCCGGCCTGCCGGGCGGCGGCCCGCAGGGTGTCCACGTGCGGGCCGGGGACGTCGATCGAGGAGCGGTACAGCTTCTCGAACCAGGGCGAGCCCTGGACCGGGTTCATGGTCCAGTTCCAGTACGGGTACCCGGGGACGAACACCTCGGGCAGGACCACCAGCCGGGCGCCGTTCCCGGCGGCCTCGTGGATGAGCGCGACCGCCTTGTCCACGGTGGCGGCGGCGTCGAGGTAGACCGGGGACGCCTGGACGGCGGCGGCGGTGAAGCGGGGCAGATGGTCCGTCATGCGGGGTCCTCCGTGGCCGGTGGCGGGGTGCTGCTCAACGGGAAGCGGTGGAGCGTGCGGCGCGGGAGTCGGCGGCACCGGAATCGGCGGCGGGGACGGGGCGGGCCGGCTGTCCGGGCCGCCACCGCCGGTGGACGGGCGGTGCCTCGGTACGCAGCAGGTGCAGCCGGGGCGGGACCCGGTCGGCGCGCGGGCCCGGGGGCTTGCGGCGGCCCGCCTGCCACGGCCCGGGCCAGGGCGCGCCGGGGCCGGCGTAGCCCTGCTCGGCGGCGGCGTGCAGGGTCCACAGCGGGTCGTACAGGTGGGCCCGGCCGATGGCGACCAGGTCGGCGCGGCCGGCCAGCAGGATGGAGTTGGCGTCGTCGTGGCCGGAGATGGCGCCGACCGCGATGGTCGGGACGCCGGTGGTGTTGCGGATCAGGTCGGCGAACGGGGTCTGGTAGCTGCGTCCGTAGGGCGGCCGCTGGTGGGCGACGACCTCGCCGGTGGAGACGTCGATGGCGTCCGCTCCCCCGTCGGCCAGCGCCCGGCAGATCGCGACCGCGTCCTCCTCGGTGGTGCCGCCCTCGGCCCAGTCGGCGGCCGAGATCCGGACGATCAGCGGCCGGCCGGCCGGCCAGGCGGCGCGGACGGCGGCCAGGACCTCCAGCGGGAGGCGCAGCCGGTCGGCGAGCGGGCCTCCGTAGTCGTCGGTGCGGTGGTTGGTGAGCGGCGAGAGGAAGCCGGAGAGCAGGTGGCCGTGGCCGAACTGCAGTTCCAGCGCGTCGAACCCGGCCCGTCCGGCGCGCGCTGCCGCGGCGGCGAAGTCGGCCGTTACGGCGGCGAGTTCGGCGGGGGGGGCGGCGCGCGGGACGGGGGGGCCGCAGTCCCAGGCGAGG
>NZ_JAIZ01000819.1:3244-5952 GCF_000710465.2 Kitasatospora sp. MBT63
GGTCCGCGGCGCCCGGCGTGGGTCAGCTGGATGCCGATCGGGGTGTCGGAGCTGCGGCGGATCTCGCCCAGAACGGTCCGCCAGGCGGCCTCCTGGGCGTCGTTCCACAGGCCGGGGCAGCCGGGGGTGGCCCGGCCGTCGGGGGCGACGGCCGTCATCCCGGCGAACACCAGCCCGGCGCCGCCCAGCGCCTGCGCGGTCAGCTGGGCCTGTGTGAACGCCCCCGGCACGCCGTCCACCGCGGTGTAGGTCGCCAGGGGCGGCACCACGATGCGGTTGCGCAGGGTCAGCCCGCCGAGCCGCAGCGGCCGGAACATCGGCGGCACGGCCGGTCCGGCGCCGGGCGTGCCGCCCGCCGGCGGGCCGTCACCGGCGTCGGCGGCGGCGAGTGCGCCGTCGACGGCGTCCACGAAGGCGGCGTCCCGGGCCCGCAGGTTGCCGTAGGTGACCCGGCGGCTGCGGGTGAGCAGGTTGAAGGCGAACTGGTCGGGCCCCTGGCCGCCGTAGCGGCCGATCGTCTCGAACCACTCCAGGCTGGCCTGCGCGGCCCGCTGGGTCGACTCCACCACCGGCCTGCGCTCGGACTCGTACGCGGCCAACGCCTCGTCCACGGTGGGGTGTTCGTGCAGGCTCGCGGCGAGGGCGAGGGCGTCCTCCATGGCGAGCTTGGTACCCGAGCCGATCGAGAAGTGCGCGGTGTGGGCGGCGTCGCCGAGCAGGACGACGTTCCCGTGCCGCCAGGAGGCGTTGCGGACGGTGGTGAACCGGATCCACCGGGAGGCGTTGGGGATCAGCCGGTGGCCGTCCAGGTGGGCGGCCAGGATCTCCTCGCACCGCCGCACGCTCTCCTCGTCGCTCTCGCCGCGCCCGAACTCCCGCCCGGCCAGGGCCTCGAAGCCGGCCCGCCGCCAGGCCTGCTCCTCGAGTTCGACGATGAAGGTGGAGCGGCGGTCGGAGTACGGGTAGGCGTGCACCTGGACGACGCCGAAGTCGCGCTGCTCCACGATGAAGGTGAAGGCCTCGAAGACCCGGTCGGTGGAGAGCCACATGTAGCGGCAGTGCCGCTCGTCCAGCTCCGGCCGGAAGCCGGCCGGGAAGGCCTCCCGGGTGGCCGAGCGGACGCCGTCGGCGGCGACCACCAGGTCGTGGGTGGCCGAGAGCTCCCCGACCGGCGGCGCCGGCGTGCCGTACCGGACGTCGACCCCGAGCCCGGCGCAGCGCTTCTGCAGGACCTCCCGCAGCCGGTTGCGGTCGAGGGCGGCGAACCCGTGACCGCCGGAGGTGCGGACCTCGCCGCCGAAGTGGATGTCGATGTCGCTCCACCGGGCGAACTCCGCCGAGATGGCGGCGAACACCTCGGGGTCGCCCTGGGCGATCCCGTCCAGCGTCTCGTCCGAGAACACCACACCGAAGCCGGATGCGTCGTCGCGGGCGTTGCGCTCCCAGAGGGTGATCTCCCAGTCCGGCGAGAGCTGCTTGGCCAGGGCGGCGAAGTACAGGCCGCCGGGCCCTCCCCCGATGACTGCTACGCGCATGAAGGTCCTCCAGTGTTCGTGTCATCACGCTATGGCGCACCTCTGTCGAGCGTCAAGAGAACGCGATACGCGCTCCGCGCCCGTGGCGCCGGGCCGCACGTCGACCGCCGTGCGGTCGGTGGCCGGGTGCGGTCGGCGGCCGGGTGCGGTCGGCGGCCGAATCGGTTCAGCCGCCGTGCGTCTCCGGTTGCTGCGGCCCGCAGACGGTCAGCCGCCTACGGGCGTCCGCGCTCCACGGCGCCGCACCCTTGGCGGTGGCCGCGGAGTGGACCACCGACATCCGCCCGGTCGCGGCGGGGCCCGCGGGGCCGTGCACCTCGAAGACGTAGTGCAGCGAGGTCTCCCCGACCCGCGCCACCCGCAGCTCGATCCGGACCACGTCGCCGAACCACAGCCGGGCCAGGTAGTCCGCCTCGAAGTGGACCCGCGGAATGCTGCCGAACAGGTCACCGAGCCCGAGCCTGCGCAGCAGGGCGGCCTCCGCCGCCTCGGCCCAGCGCAGGACCGCCGAGAAGTGGTGGTGGCCGGCGGCGTCGGTGTCCGACCACTCGACCTGACGCTCGATCACCACGCCCGGCAGCGTCCCGGCCGGGTTTACGCCGGGCGCAAGGGGCTGCGAGGGTGCGGGCGGCGGGGACGCGGGCGGCGGGGGTGGGAGCTCGTCCATGGCTGGGCCTTCCGTGACGGCGGCGACGGGATCGCGCGGGGTGGGCGGTGTGACGGCGGTGCAGGTCACCGGGCGGCGTCGGTGCGGGCCCGGTCGCGCAGCTCCGCGCGGCGCAGCTTGCCGCTGGAGTTGCGCGGCAGTTCGGTGACGAACTCGACCGCGCGCGGGTACTTGTACGGGGCGATGGTCTGCTTGACGAAGTCCTGCAGCGCGGCGGCGGTGGCCGGGTCGGCCGCGGCGCCCGGGCGCAGCACCACGTACGCCTTGACGATCGCTCCGCGGCTCCCGTCGGGTGCGCCGACGACCGCGCAGTCGGCCACGTCCGGGTGGCCCATCAGAGCCTGTTCGACCTCGGGGCCGGCGATGTTGTAGCCGGCCGAGACGATCATGTCGTCGCTGCGGGCCTGGAACCAGAAGTAGCCGTCGGTGTCGCGGATGTAGGTGTCGCCGGTGACAGCCGTCGCGGACGTAGCTGAGCTGCCGGTCGTCGGCCAGGTAGCGGCAGC
>NZ_JAIZ01000819.1:6053-9514 GCF_000710465.2 Kitasatospora sp. MBT63
GCCGTCCGGTACGGGGGCACCGAGGTCGTCGAGAACGGCGGCCCGGTAGCCGGGCACCGGGCGGCCGGTGGCGCCGGGGCGGATCTCGCCGTCGGCGGCGGAGATGAAGACGTGCAGCAGTTCGGTGGCGCCGATGCCGTCGATCAGCCGCAGCCCGGTGGCCCGGTGGAAAGCGTCCCAGACGGCCGTCGGCAGCGGTTCGCCCGCCGAGACGCAGCGCCGCAGGCCGCTCAGGCGGTCCGCCAGGCCGGCCGCGAGGATCGCCCGGTAGGCGGTCGGTGCGGTGAACAGCACGCTCACCCCGTGTGCGGCGACCGCCTCGGCCAGCTGCTCGGGGGTGGCCTGCTCCAGCAGCAGCGTGGCCGCGCCCGCCCGCAGTGGGAACACCACCAGCCCGCCGAGGCCGAAGGTGAAGCCGAGCGGCGGGGTGCCCGCGAAGAGGTCGTCGGGGCCGGGCCGCAGGATGTGCCGGGAGAAGGTGTCGGCGTTGGCCAGCACGTCGCGGTGGAAGTGCAGGGTGGCCTTGGGTCGGCCGGTGGTGCCGGAGGTGAAGGCGATCAGGGCGACGTCGTCGGCGGCGGTGTCGACGGCGGTGAAGCGCCCGCTCTTGGCGGCGCAGCGCGCGGTCAGGTCGTCCGCGCCGTCGCCGCCGTACGGCACGACGACGAGATCCGCCATCGCGGCCTTCTCGGCGGGCCCGAGGAAGCGGTGGTCGCACAGCGCCACGGCCGGCGAGCCGATCCCGCACAGGGCGTCGAGCTCGGCGGCCCTCAGCAGCGGCATCGTCGTCACCGCGACGCCGCCGGCTTTCAGTACGCCGAGCCAACTCGCGACCAGCCAGGGATTGTTGGGCCCGCGAAGGAGGACCCGGTTGCCCGGCACCAGCCCGAGGTCCTCGGTGAGCACCTGGGCGACCTGGTCGGAGCGGAGGCGCAGCTCGCCGTAGCTCCACTCCTCGGTGGGGGTGAGCAGGCAGCGGCGGTCCGGGCCCCACCGGTCGACGGCGCCGTCGATCAGGACCTGCGCGCAGTTGAGGCGTTGCGGGTACTGGAGCTCCGGCAGGTCGAGGAGCAGTTCCGGCCACTGGTCGGGCGGAGGGAGGCGGTCGCGGCAGAACGTGTCGACATGGGCGGAAGGGGCGAGCTCCATGGGCGTCACCTCATTCGGTCGGCTGGGAGTGAGCCCAAGTATGGCGTTGCCGTGACGGCAGTCAAGGGTTCGACATATCTTCCGTGGTCGGGCTGCCCTCGGGCGTGCCAACGCCCGAGGCCGATTCCAACGGTCCACGGGCGGGCGGAGGTTGGGGCGCGGTCGGCGCCGGGGCGTGCGGCGCGGGGGCCGGGCCGGAGGTCCGCGAAACGGGTCTGGTCGGCGCCGGTTACACGTGTTACCGTGCTGACGCGCGGTGCGAGTTCCACGCACCGACCGGTCCGGCCCCCCTCGGCCGGAACCCGGTCCTTCCCGCCTCCCCACTCCCCCACCACCCCGAGGAGCCGCCATGTCCGAGCTGTCGCAGGAACCGGATTCCGGCTGGCCGCCGCCACCGTTCGTCCCGCCACCGTCGCCGCGCCGCGCGGCCGACGGTGTCCTCACCTACGAGGCGGTCACCTACGCCAGGACCTTCGGCTACCGGCCGCGCCTGCTCGACGTCCACGTCCCGCCGGCCGGTGCGCCCGTTCCTGCGGTCGTGTGGATCCACGGCGGCGGCTGGATGGACGGCGACCGGCGCTTCCCGCCGCCGACCGTCCCCGTCGACCTGCTGTTCGGCTCGATCCTGGGGGCCGGTCTGGCGGTCGTCACCATCGACTACCGGCACAGCCTGGAGGCGCCGTTCCCGGCGCAGTTGCACGACGTCAAGGCCGCAATCCGCTACGTGCGGCGGTTCGCCGACCGGCTGGGGATCGACGCTGCGCGGATCGGCGTGTTCGGGGAGTCCGCCGGCGGCCACCTGGCCGCCATGGCGGCCCTCACGGGCACCGGCGCCGACCCGAGCAGCGACCCCGGCAGCGGCAGCACCGGTACGGACGGCCAGCTCGAGGGGGACGAGGGCGTCGGCCGGGGGGACACCACCGTACGGTGCGCCGTGGACTGGTACGGGGTGTCCGACATCGTCGCTGCCGCGTCGGCCGTCCCCGCGCTCGCCCTCGCGGGCGGCGCGGGCGGCGCGGGGCCGGAGCTGCCAGGGGTGGGCGATCCGTACACCGCGCTGCTCGGCGCCTCGCCCGCCGACCGGCCCGACCTGGCCGCGGCGGCCAGTCCGGTCGGTCGGGTGCCGTCGGCCGTCCCGCCGTTCCTGCTGGTGCACGGCACCGCGGACCGGCTGGTGCCGTACAGCCAGAGCGAACGGCTGGCCGAGCACCTGACCGGGCACGGCGGCGCCGTCGAGCTGGTGCCCGTACACGGCGCCGACCACATCTTCCTCGGCTCCGAGGAGATCCCCTCCATCGTCGCGCGGAGCGTGGACTTCCTCGCCCGCCACCTCACCGCGGCCGGCTGACGGGTCGCACGACCGGTGGCGGCCGGTGGCGGGTCGGCGGGCCCGCCACCGGCCGCCACTGCCTCCCGCGGGTCAGTCCGTCACGAGCGCCATGACGAAGCCGTCGTACCCCTTGGAGCCGACCGTCTGGACTGCGGTCGCGGTCAACCGGGGGTGCCGGGCGATGAGTTCGGTGAAGCGGCGGACGCCCTGCACCCGGGGGTCCGGGCTGGCCGGGTCGGTGACGGCGCCGTCGCGGACCACGTTGTCGCCGATGATGACGCTGCCGGGCCGGGTCAGCCTGAGCGCCCAGTCCAGGTAGTCGGGGTTCGAGGGCTTGTCGGCATCGATGAAGACCAGGTCGAACGGCGCGCCGTCGTCACCGGTCAGCCGCGGCAGGGTGTCGAGTGCCGCTCCGAGCCGGATGTCGACGACGTGCGCGAGGCCGGCCCGGGCGATGTTGGCGGCGGCCACGGCCGCACACTCCTCGTCGGCCTCCAGGCTGATCAGCCGTCCGCCGGCCGGCAGGGCGCGGGCGAGCCAGATGGTGCTGTAGCCGCCGAGGGTGCCGATCTCCAGGATGCTGCGGGCGCCCCGGACACGCGCCAGCAGGTTCAGCAGCTTGCCCTGGTTGGGGGCGACCTGGTGCGGCGGGAGACCGGCGTCCCCGCTGTCGCCGACCGCGGCCAGCAGGGCGTCGTCCTCCTCGACCAGCAGACCGTTGAAGTAGTCGTCGACGTCGTTCCAGGTGCGCTGCGACACAGTGGGTTCCCTTTCGATACTCACCAGGTTTCGATCAGGAACCTACTATGGGAGGCAGGTGACCCGCCCACCCGACCCCCGGAGCGAGAGATGACCGCACGACGTGAGGCCGACGACTGCGGCATCGCACAGGCCGCGGCCGTGGTGGGCGACTGGTGGACACTGCTCGTCCTGCGCGAGGTGGCCCGCGGCCACCACCGCTTCGACCGGCTCCCCGGCGGGC
>NZ_JAIZ01000819.1:9609-24045 GCF_000710465.2 Kitasatospora sp. MBT63
GCGGCTGCGCAGCCTGACCGAGAACCACGTGCTGGAGCGGCGCCGCTACCAGGACCGCCCGCCGCGCTACGACTACCTGCTCACCGAGCAGGGCCGCGGGCTGCTCCCGGTCCTGGTCTCGATGCAGGACTGGGCCGACCGCTGGCTCCTCGGCGACGGCACGCTGACCGGCGGCGCGCCGGAGCAGGGCGCGGAGGCCCGCCGGGTCCGGGCCCTGGTCGGCGAGCCGCTGCCCGAGGGACTCGTCCTCCCCGGGACCGACGGCCTCGGGCACGACCCGGTGGCCGCCGGGGCCCGCGCCACCGTGCTGTTCGCCTACCCGGCGACCGGTGTCCCCGGCGCACCCGCGGGGCCGGTCCCCGCCACCCCGATCCCGGGGAGCGCGGGCTGCACCCTGGAGAACCGCCAGTTCCGCGCCGCCTGGCCGCAGTTCGAGGCCGCGGGCATCGCGGTCCGCGGTGTCAGCACCCAGACGCCCCTGGAGCAGGCCGCCTTCGCCGCGGCCGAGGCCCTGCCCTTCCCCCTGCTGTCCGACGCGGAACTCCGCCTCACGGCCGCCCTGCGCCTGCCCGCCTTCCGGGCCGGCCAGGACCTGCGCATCAAGCGCCTGGTCCTGGTGGTCGGCCCCGACCGCGTGGTGCGGCACGCGCTGTTCCCGGTGGCGGACATCCCGGCCGCCGTCACCACGTCGCTCGAACTCGCCCGGTCGGTCGCCCAGTCGGTCGCACCGGCCGGGACCGCGGGCTGACCCCGGCGGCCGCGGCGGGCGGACCGGGGCGTCCCGTCCGCCGGACGGGACGCCCCCTCCTCCTCCGCCGGTCAGGGCCGGTCGTGGTCCGCAAGGACGGAATCCAGCGCCGCGGCCAGCTGCTTCAGGTGGCCGGGGTCGGCGAACATGGTGAAGTGGTCGCCCGGGACGGTCACCACCCGCAGCTCGCCGTCGAGGTGGTCCTGCCACCGGGACCCGGGTTCGGTACGGATCTGCAGGGCCTCCAGGAGGTCGCGGTTCTCCTGGTCCCGGGCGTGCAGCAGCACCAGGTCGGCGCGCAGGCGCCGGTCGGGGTAGTGGCCCTTGAGGGCGTCGTGGTTGTGCTTCCAGGTGCGGAAGAAGCTGCGGTACGAAACCGCGGTGGCGTCGGTCCAGTGCGGCATCCGGGCCAGTTCGAGGAGTTCCTCCAGGTCCGCGGGCGGGTGGTCGAGGGCGGCGGGGTCGAGGTCGTGGGCGAAGGCCTGGCGGAGCATCAGGGGGAACGCGGCGGCGAACTCCTTCTCGGTGATCGTCGGGCCGACGTACGCCTCCGGCGGGTGGCTGTCGAACATCACCAGCAGCTCGACCTGCTCGCCCTGTTCCTGGAGCTGCAGAGCGAGTTCGAAGGCGACGTTGCCGCCGAAGGAGTAGCCGCCCAGCCGGTACGGGCCGTGCGGCTGGGCCGCGCGGACCGCCGTGAGGTAGGCCGCGGCCAGCGCCCGGAGCGTGGCCGGCCGGTCCGCCGGGAAGGTCAGGGCGGCGAGCGGCACACCGGCCCGGCCGCCCGCCGCGGCGAGCTGGAAGTAGCAGAAGTTGGTACCCCCGGCCGGCGGCAGCAGGAAGAGGGTGCGCCCGTCACCGTCGCGGACCGGGGTGAGGCCGGCCGGCGCCGGGAGGCCGCCCGGGGTGCCGTCAGGCTGTTCACCGCTCCCCCGGCCGGTGTTCAGCCGCTCGGCGATCCGCCGCGGGGTGCGCAGCGCCGCGAAGGTGTCGAGGTCCAGGTCGGCGCCGAAGGCGTCGCGCAGCGCCGTGACGATGTCGACGGCGGTGAGCGAGTCGCCGCCCAGGTCGTAGTAGTCGTCGTCGGGGCCGACCGGGGTGGTCCGCAGATGCCGTTCGAAGAGCTCGGCCACGGTGGTGATGGCCGGCCGAGCCGCGGCGATGGCGGGTGCGGGCGTGCCCGGGGTGCTCGCCGGACCCTGGGTGCCCGCCGGGTCCGGGGTGTCCGGGGCCGGGTCGATCCAGTGCCGGGTGGGGCGCAGCGGGTACGGCGGCAGGGAGACCTTCCCGGCCTTGTCCAGGCCCCAGTCGGCCGGGTCCAGGTCCGCGCCGTCGAGCCAGGCCCGAACGGCCCGGTCGGCGCCGCCGGGCGGGTCGGCAGGCTCGGACGGGTCGGCGGGCTCGGACGGGTCGGCGGGCCCGGCCCGGTCGGGCCCGGGTGGCGCGCCGTCGAGCAGGGCCCTGAGGCCGGCGGTGACCTCGGCGGCGGTCGAGGCGGCGAAGGCGTACCGGTGGGGCAGCGGGTCGCGCCCGGTCAGCAGGGTCCTGGCGAGTTCGGCCATCGGGACGGGCCGCTCCCGCAGCAGGGCGAGCAGGCCGTGGGCGGTGGCCCGCAGGGCCTCGGGGTCGCGGGCGGACAGGACGACGGGGTAGCGGCCTTCCGGTCCCGGGTCGCGGGCCGGTGGTGCGGACAGAACGACGTGGGCGTTGGTGCCGCCCAGGCCGAAGGAGGAGACCGCCGCGGCGGTCAGCGGTTCCTCGCAGCGGGTGGCCTCGGTGACCACCCGGTACGGCAGCCGGTCGAGCCGCAGCAGCGGGTTGGGCCGCTCGAAGTTGATCTGCGGCGGGATGGTCTGGTGGCGCAGCACCAGGGCGGCCTTGACCAGGCCGACCACGCCGGCGGCGGCGTCCAGGTGGCCGAGGTTGGCCTTGACGCTGCCGATGGCGCAGCCGGGTGCCGGGCCGCCCGCCTCGGTGTGGGCCGCGGCGAGGGCGCGCAGCTCGATCGGGTCGCCGAGGGAGGTGCCGGTGCCGTGGGTCTCCACGTAGCCGATCCGGTCGGCCGGGATGCCGGAGTCGGCCAGGGCGGCGAGGATCGCGCCCTGCTGGCCGGCGGGGCCGGGTGCGGTGAAGCCGATCTTGTCGGAGCCGTCGTTGGTGACGGCGGTGCCGCGGATCACGGCGTACACCTGGTCGCCGTCGGCCAGCGCGTCGTCCAGGCGCCGCAGTGCCACCACCGCGCAGCCGTTGCCCTTGACGGTGCCGGAGGAGCGGGCGTCGAAGACCCGGCAGTGCCCGTCCCGGGACATGATGCCGCCCTCCTGGTACCCGTAGCCGCCGGTCTGCGGCAGGGTCACGCTGACCCCGCCGGCCAGCGCCAGGTCGCTCTCGCCGCGGCGCAGCGAGCCGCAGGCCAGGTGGACGGCGGCCAGGGAGCCGGAGCAGGCGCTCTGCACGGCCATGCTGGGGCCGGTCAGGCCGAGGCGGTAGGAGACCCGGGTGGTGAGGAAGTCCTTGTCGTTGCCGATCAGGACGGGGTAGCTCAGCGCGGCGTCGGCGAATTCGGGGCTGCGCAGCACGTTCTCGAGCAGGTAGGTGCTGAGCGTGGTGCTGCCGAAGACGCCGGTGCGGCCGGTGAGCCGGGACGGCGGGTGCCCGGCGTCCTGGAGGGCCTCCCAGGCGCAGGTGAGGAACAGCCGGTGCTGGGGGTCGGTCAGCATGGCGTCGCGGGGTGTCAGGCCGAAGAACTCCGCGTCGAACAGGTCGGCGTCGGCGAGGTCGGCACCGTACGGGAGGTGGGTGGGCGCGCCGGCCTGCCCGTCCGGGACGCCCGCCGCACGCAGCTCCTCGGCGCCGAACTCCCTGACCTGTTCGGCGCCTTCGAGCAGGTGGGCCCAGAACTGCGGGACGTCGGCCGCGCCCGGGAAGCGGCCGGCCATGCCCACGATCGCGATCGGGGTGCTCTCGTTCGTCGGTTCAGCCACGGGAGACGGCCTCCTCACCGGCGGTGGCCGTGGCGGCGGCCGCCGGAACGCCGAGCGCGTCCAGGTGGGCCGCGAGCCGGCGCACCGTGGTGTGCGCGAACAGGTCGATGATCTCCAACTCCTTCGTGTCGACCCGCTCCTGGAGCCGCTGGAAGACCTCGATCACATGGGTGGACGAGCCGCCGAGGTCGAACAGGTTGTCGTCCGGCCCGATGACCGCGCCCGGCAGTGCCTCCTGCCAGACCGAGCGCACCAGCTCGCCGGTGCCCCGGCCGGGTCCGGCGGGGGCGGTCCGCGGCGCGGCCGCCGTCGGCCAGGGCAGCGCGTGGTCGTCGACCTTGCCGTTGACGGTCAGCGGCAGCGCGGCCAGCCGGACCAGCCGGGCCGGGACCATGTACGCGGGCAGCAGGCCGCGCAGCGCGGCCCGCACCTGGGCGTCGTCGCCGATCGGGCAGCCGGCCAGGAACGCCACCAACTCCGGCTCGCCCGACGGGGATTCGGCCATCCGGACGACGCACTCGCGGACCCCGTCCACCGCCAGCAGCGCGGACTCGATCTCGCCGAGCTCGATCCGGTAGCCGCGCAGCTGCACCTGCCGGTCGATCCGGCCGAGGTACACCAGGGTGCCGTCGGGCCGGACCACGCCGAGATCGCCCGAGCGGTACCGGCGCTCCCCCGGATGCTCGCCGGGCAGGAAGCGCTGTGCGGTGAGGTCG
This sequence comes from Kitasatospora sp. MBT63, assembly GCF_000710465.2. GTDB lineage: Bacteria > Actinomycetota > Actinomycetes > Streptomycetales > Streptomycetaceae > Kitasatospora. Next base: position 14,058 of record NZ_JAIZ01000819.1, read on the forward strand.
GGCCGCCCGAGGTAGCCGAGCGACACTCCGGCCCCGCCGACCAGCAGTTCGCCGGGGACGCCGACCGGGCAGGGGTGCAGGTCGCGGTCGACCACGCTCACCGTCAGGTCGGCCAGCGGGCGGCCGATCACCGACTCCCGGGTCCGCCGGGCGTCCTCGGCACGCAGCGGGTGGTAGGTGCTGTGCACGGTGGTCTCGGTGATGCCGTACATGTTGGCGAGCTGCGCCCGCTCTCCCATCACCTCGTACCAGGGGCGCAGCGCCGCGAACGACAGCGCCTCGCCGGCGAAGACCACGTGCCGTACGGCGAGCGTGTCGCGGTGCTCGGGCGTCAGCACCTTGAGCAGCTGGCGGAAGGCGGACGGGGTCTGGTTGAGCACGGTGACGCCGGTGGTGGCCAGCAGGGTCAGCAGGCGGTCCGGCGACTTGGCGGTCAGCTCCGGGACCACGACCAGCCGTCCGCCGTGCAGCAGCGCCCCGAACAGCTCCCACACCGAGACGTCGAAGGCGTAGGAGTGGAACAGGCACCAGGTGTCGTCCGGACCGAAGCCGAAGTGCCGCTCGGCGGACCGGAACAGCCGCATCACATTGGCGTGCGTCACCTGCACGCCCTTGGGGCGCCCGGTGGAGCCGGAGGTGAAGATGACGTACGCGGGCTCCTCACGGCGGTCGCCGCCCGCCGGGTCGTGTTCGGCACCCGCCGCCAGTAGCGCGGCGCTGTCCAGCAGGGCCGGCGCGGTGTCCGGCCACCGGTCCTGGTCGGCGATCAGCGGCAGTCCGCCGGGGAAGTCGGCGACGATGTGCGCGATCCGGGCGGCGGGCGAGGCCGGGTCGAGCGGCACGTACGTCCGGTCCGCCTTGACCACGCCGAGCAGCACGGCGACCAGGTCGAGTCCGCGCCGCATAGCCACCGCGACGTGCCGGCCGGGGACCTGCTCGGCGATCCGGTGGGCCACCCGGTTGGCGCGGGCGTTGAGTTCGGCGTAGGTCAGCGACTCGTCGCCGTCCTGGACGGCGGTGCGGCCGGGGTGCGCGGCGGCGGTCCGTTCGAACCAGGCGGCCAGCGACGGCGGCAGCTCGAACTCCTCGGGCTCGCCGATCAGCCGCGCGATCCGCCGTTCCTGCTCGGGGGCCATCGCGGGCAGGGCCCGCAGTTCGGTCTCCGGGTCCTCGGCGACCAGGGTCAGCAGGTGCCGCAGCATGCCCTCGGGGTCGGCGTCGCGCCGGTTGTCGCCGTACTCCAGGTTGACCGCGAACCGGCCGCCGAAGTCCTCCACCGTCATCCCGAACGGGTACTTGACCTGCTGCCTGGGCACCAGCAGCGGCTCCACCGAGCAGCCGGGGATGCGCAGTTCGATGGGCTGGCGGTAGTAGGTGAAGGCGTTGTCGAGGGTCAGCAGGGTGCTCTGCATCCCCGGCGCGACCGTGCGCAGGTTGGCGGCCAGATCGAAGCTCTGGTGCCGCAGCAGGCCGACCGAGGCGCCGTGCACCGCGCCGACCAGGTCCGCGAAGGTCCGGTGCGCGGTCAGGTCGGCCACCAGCGGAAGGGTGTTGACGAAGTAGCCGAACGCCTGGCGCTGGCGCAGGCCGCGCCGGTTGCCGAGCGGAACCCCGGCCACCAGCTCGCGGTCGCCGGTGAGCCGGGAGAGCGCCACCAGGTGCGCGGCGAGGAAGAACGCGAACGGGCTGGTGCCCTGCTCGGCCAGCCGGGCACGGATCCGCGCGGACAGCTCGTCGTCGAGCTCCACCCGCCGGTGCGTGCCGGTCAGCACGCCGCCGACGCGCGGCTGCGCGAGCCGGTCGTTGGTCAGCGAGGAGCGCCCGCCGAGCTGACGCCCGAAGAACTCCAGGGCCGCCGAATCGGCCGGCCGCTCGTCCACCAGGTCCGCCGGGTGGACGGCCGCCAGGCCCGGCAGCGCGCCGGACGGGTCCCGGTAGAGCCGCTCCACCGCGTCGACGAAGTTGTAGAAGGTGTAGGCGTCGGCGACCAGGTGCGAGAACAGCAGCGACACGTACACCCCGTCGGCCGCCCGGTGGACGGCGAAGTCCACCTGCTGCCGGGCCTGCGGCGCGATCGGCGTGTCGGCCAGGCGGGCCAGCCGGTCGACGACGTGCGTCCGGCCCGGCCCCGGCAGGTCGATCACGGGCACGCTGAACTCCCGCGCCCGGGACGGGGTCTCGACGCTGGCCGGCGCGCCGTCCCGGTCCTCGAACGCGACGCCGAAGGCACCCACCTCGCGGCCGAGCCGCTCCAGCACCGAGCGCAGCCGCTCGACGTCGACCTCACCCTCCAGCCGGTGGCAGACGGGCAGGTTGAATGAGGCGTCGCCCGGGAACAGGCGGTGGTGGGTGAGCAGCCGCAGCTGCGCAGGCGTGATCGGGCGGATGGTCTCCGCGGTCATGAGTCCCCCATGGATGACGACGAATCGGGTACGACAGGTCGGTGGACGACCTGCCGCCCGGAAGTTCAACCGGAGCCGCTGGGGCATCGCTGGAGTGCCAGCTCGCAGCCGGTGCGGTGGGCCCGGCGGGGGCGGACGTACGACTTCCGTAAGCAGGCCGCACCCCCGATTCCCGCCCCGGCCGGGGTGAGATGGGGAACGTGGACGAAGACACCCCCGCCCCCCGCCGCCGACCGTACGACCTGACGCTGCCGACCCCGCCCGACGCGCTGCGGCGCGGGCCGCTGCGCGAGGGCACGTTCAGCTCCCGGCTGCACGACCCGCGCACCGCCGTCGTGCTCGGCCGCTGGCTCGGTGCGGCACTGCTCACCTGCTTCCTCACCGGGCTGTTCAGCCACCTGGTGCAGGACCCGCCGCCCTGGCTGGCGGACCGGCTGCCCAGCCGGCCCGCCATCGGCTACCAGGTGACCCAGGGGCTGCACGTGATCAGCGGCATCGCGGCGATCCCGCTGCTCGGCGCCAAGCTCTGGACCGTGTACCCGAAGCTGTTCGAATGGCCGCCGGTGCGCAGCGTGCTGCACGCGCTGGAGCGGCTCGGGATCGCGGTGCTGGTCGGCGCGATGCTGCTGGAGCTGTTCACCGGTCTGTTCAACACCCTGCAGTGGTACCCGTGGCCGTTCCCCTTCCGCCAGACGCACTTCTGGCTCGGCTGGCTCGCCACCGGCGGCCTGCTGCTGCACGTCGCGGCCAAGGCCCCGCTGATCGGACAGCACTGGCGCCGGCCCCGCCCCGGCCTGGCCCAGCGCCGGGCCTTCCTGACCGCGGTCGGCGCCTCGGTGGCCGCCGTGACGGTCACCACGGCCGGGCAGAGCGTGCCCTGGCTGCGCGCCCTCGACCTGCTCGCGCCACGCCGCCCCGGCCTCGGCCCGCAGGGCCTGCCGGTCAACCGCACCGCCGCCCAGGCCGGTACCGCCGCCGCGCCCGCGGACTGGCGGCTGCGGGTCGACGGCCCCCAGCCGTACGAACTGACGATGGACCAGCTCCTCGCCATGCCCCAGCACGAGGCCGACCTGCCGATCGCCTGCGTCGAGGGCTGGAGCGCCTCGGCCCGCTGGTCGGGCGTCCGGGTGGCCGACCTGCTGGCCCGGGCCGGTGCCCCGGCCTCCGCCCGGCTGCGCGTCACCTCGCTGGAGGCCGACGGGCCGTACCGGGTGATGGACATGCCGGCCACCTACGCCCGCGACCCGCTGACCCTGCTCGCCCTGCGCGTGAACGGCGAGGTCCTCGCCCCCGACCACGGCTACCCGGCGCGCATCATCGCGCCCAACCGGCCCGGCGTCCTGCAGACCAAGTGGGTCGCCCGGATGGAGGCGCTCTGATGGCCCGCACACCTCGTCCGCCGCGGCTGCCGCGGCTCCTGCGATTGCTGACCGCCGTCGGCGGCCTGGCCCTGACGGCCTACGGGCTGCACGGGCTGCTGAACGACCACTACATCACCGCACCGCTGGACATCGTGGAGTGGGCCGTCGGCGGGCTGATCCTGCACGACGGGCTGTGGGTGCCGGTGGTCTGCGCGGTCGGCGCGCTGCGGGTCCGCGGCCCGGTCCTGCGGGGCTGGCTGATCGTCGCCGCCACTCTGACCGCCGTCGGCCTGCCCGCCGCCCTGCGCGCGGGCACGGACAGCGGCAACCCCACCCTGCTGCCACTGCCCTACCTGCGCAACCTCCTCCTGGTGCTGGCGGTCACCGGCGTCGTCGCGGCCCTGTGGGCGGGCACGGCGGCACTGCTGCGCAGACGCCGGACCGGGCACCGGTAGCGGGCGGACGGGGGCGGAGGCGGGCGGCCGGCGCGGGTGAGCGCCGCCGGCCCCGGCGCGTCCCGACGGAAGTGTGCCGCGCCGGTCCGCGCTTCGGCCACTTATTTGACGCACTGTCAGATCGACCCTGAACGTGTCACGGCACCCGGGCCGTGCGGTTCGGCCGCGGGCGGATCGCGGCGGCGGGCGGACGACAGAGGGCGCGGGGACTGCGGTGCAGCGGGTCCGGGATCCCGGATCCACCGCACCGCGGTCCCCGCGCCCCGGGTGCCGTCCCCGCGGTACGGGACGGCCGGGCCCGGCGGGCTACTCGCCCATGCGGTCCATCATGTCGGCGTCGGCCACGGCGATGGCGACGCCGAGTGCCTCGGTGATGTGGCCGGCGGCCGCCATCACGCGGGCGGTGCCCACGATCGGGGCGATGGCCACCAGGACGTCCTGGAGCTGCTCCGGGGTCACGTTCGCCTCGGCCGCGGGGCCCATGTGGGCCAGGTAGGAGATCGCCGGTGCGTCCATGGCGACGAGCGCGGCGATGCGGGTGAGGATGAGCATGTCGGCGTTCATCCCACAGCGCTCGATGGAGTCGAGCGTCATGGCGGCCAGGGTGTCGAGCACGGGGGTTTCGGACATCGTGGACATGGTCGGGCTCCCTCTCAGTGTGGGCCCGGACGGCGGAGGCGGCGCTTCCGGCCGGGACCGCTTGCCCTTCGACAGTAGGAGGCACCCGCCCGGGCCGCCATCCGGCGGCCCGGGCGCCGGTCGACTGCCGCCGGTCAGCTGCGGGCGAAGGCCAGCAGGTCGACGTTGAACGGATCGGCGAACCTCGGGATCATCGCCAGCCCGTGCGGGGCACCCGGGTAGATCTTGTAGACCGCGCCCTTGACCAGCTTCGAGGACTTGTCGCCGGAGGCCACGATGGGCACGATCTGGTCGTCGTCCCCGTGCACGATCAGGGTCGGGACGTCGATCTTCTTGAGGTCCTCGGTCAGGTCGGTCTCGGAGAACGCCTTGACGCAGTCGTACGCGCCCTTGATGCCCACCGACATGCCCCAGAGCCAGAACTGGTCGCGGATTCCCTGGGTGACCGTGGATCCGTCCCGGTTGGCCCCGTAGAAGGATGCGCTGAGGTCCCGGTAGAACTGCGAGCGGTCGTTGAGCACGCCGTCCCGGATACCGTCGAAGACGTCGATCGGCAGGCCCTCCGGATTGGCCTCGGTCCTGAGCATCAGCGGGGGGATCGCACCGACCAGGACCGCCTTGGCCACCCGGCCGGAACCGTGCCGGCCGATGTAGCGGGTGACCTCGCCGCCGCCGGTCGAGTGGCCGACCAGGATGGCGTCCCGGAGGTCGAGCGTGTCCATGAGCGCGGCCAGGTCGTCGGCGTAGGTGTCGAGGTTGTTCCCGTCCCAGGTCTGGCCGGACCGTCCGCCCCCGCGCCGGTCGTGGGCGATGGCGCGGAACCCGTTGTCCGCCATCAGCTTGAGCTGTGCGTCCCAGGCGTCGGCGGTCAGCGGCCAGCCGTGGGAGAAGACCACGGGCGGGCCCTCGCCCCAGTCCTTGTAGAAGATCTGCGTGCCGTCCTTGGAGGTGACGAAGCCCATGGGGGTCTCTCCTCGGTGTGGTCCGGAACTCCGCGCGCGAAGGGGGAGTTCAGTGCCCGAGTCCGGCTTCGGAGGTCGCACCGCGGACCAGCAGCGGACGCACAGGGCTCGACGCAGGGGTCGGCGGCACGGGCGACCGGAACGAGCACGTCCTGGCACTCACTCTAGTACGGGGGTCACGCTTGGCGATTCGGGCGCCGGGGGCACCGGGGTGCCGCCGCGACCGGATCGGTGCCCTCGGTCCGCACCACCCGCCCGTCGGGGGCGGCCAGTTCGGCGGGCACACCGACCGCGTTGGTGACGATGGTCTGCATCACCGCACCCGAACGGCCCGGCTGCCGGACCCGGATGACGGTGCACCGGCCCGACACCGGCCGGGAGGGTTTCGATCTCCGGGTGGCCTGGCGACCGACCCGTCCGGCCGGGGGCCGCGGGGGCCGGTGGCCCTCCTGCGGCCCGCCCGGCCGTTCCGGTCAGCCCTGCCGGGCCTTGAGCCGGGGGTCCTTCTTGTTGACGACGTAGGTCTTCCCACGCCGGCGGACCACCTGGGCGCCGGGCTTGGCCTTGAGCGCTCGGAGCGAGTTGCGCACCTTCATCTGCCCGTCCTTTCACTTGCACCGCGACACGACTCGCGTCGCGAGCATGCCAACACAACCCCGCCACTACTTGTTCCCGGCCGGGCGCTCTATGCTCTGCGCACCGGGGATCAAGGGGGAGCCGTGGCACGGAAAGCGTTGGGACCAGCGCTGTACGACAGGACGAAACTGGTGTTCGGGCTCGTCGTGTTCGGCGGGTGCGTGGTGATGGGTCTGCTGTGGATGGGCTCGCAGGCCCGTTACCACTACCGCTACGCCGGTGCCGAGCAGGTGCAGGCCACCGTCGTCAGGGTGGATTACTCCGACCCGCAGCACCACAGGCCGAACGGCATGGCTCTCGCGCTGCCCGACGGCCGGCAGGTCAGGGCCGACACCGATCCGGGCGACGGGCTGCCCCTGCTGGAGCCGGGCGCGGTCCGGACCGTGCTCGTCGACCCGCACCGGACGTCCACGGTGGCGTTCCCCGCGCAGGTCGGCTGGCGGCCCGTGCTCTTCCCGTCCGTCCTGATCCTGGTGATCGGGCTGGGCGGCACCGCGGGGATGCTGCTCTACCGCGCGTTCTGGGGCCATGCGCCGGTCAGGACTCCGGCGAAGGCACGCCGCCGGCGCTGACGACCGGCCACGGCGAGGCGGCACCGGCCGTACGGGACTCCTCCGCGGATCCGTCCGGTTTTCCGTTATCGCCGCCGGGACCGCGGATCTCCTGAGTACCGGGGCCTCTCCCGGCCGGAGCGCGTCGGGGCGGGTGTGGGCAGCGGCGGCGGCGTCCGGCCCGGGCGTGTGCACCGGCCTCCGCACCGCCCGCACCCTCGAAAGGGCCCGCCATGACCGACCACTGGGCCGGACACCGCGTCCTGCGTCTCTGCTCCCTCCCACTGGCGGCGGGGGCAACCGCCCTGCTCGTCCTGGCCGCCTGCGGTTCGTCCCCGCAGACAGGACACCCCGCGCACACGGGCGCACCCGGGGCGGGCCACCACGCGACGGCGGACGGGCCGGCCTCCCCGGGCACGGTCGGCATGGCGGGGATGCCCGGGATGACGGGGATGCCGGCCATGCCGGGCATGGCGGGCATGCCGGCCGGCGAGGGTCTCGCCTCCGAACAGGACGGCTACCGGCTCGACCCCGCGACCACCACCCTGGCCGCCGGGCGGGCGGAGAACTACCGGTTCACCGTCACCGGCCCGGACGGCCGCCCGGTCACGGCCTTCGCCGAGGTCCAGACCGAACGGCTGCACTTCTACGCGATCCGCTCGGACCTGACCGGCTATCAGCACCTGCACCCCACGATGGCCGCCGACGGCACCTGGACCGCCGCGCTGGCCGCCCTCGAACCGGGCGACTGGCGGCTGTACGCCTCGTTCACACCCGACGCAGGCCCGCGCAAGGGCACCGAGTTCGTCCTCAGCCGGACCGTGACCGTGCCCGGCCCGGCCAGCTCGGTCCCGCTGCCCGCCGTGGCGGGCACCACCGAGGTCGACGGCTACACCGTCGACGTCCAGGGCGACCTGACGGCCGGCACGGCCGACCCGCTGACCGTCACCTTCGCCAAGGACGGGCAGCCCGTCCAGGACCTCCAGCCCTACCTCGACAGCTACGCCCACCTCAGCGCGTTCCACGAAGGTGACCTGGCACTGGCCCACCTCCACCCCATCACCCCCGTCGCCGGGGACCACGGCGGACCGGCGCTGACCTTCTACGCCCTGCTCGGCCGGCCCGGCAACTGGCGGGTCCACCTGCAGTTCCGGACCGCCGGACAGCTGCACACCGCCGCCCTCACCCTGCACGTCGCCTGACCCGCGCCCGGCCCGGGCCGCCGTCCGACGGCCGGGCCGGGCGGGGCGGGGCGGCGGACCTCAGTTGGCCAGGACGACGAGGACCAGTCCGCCGACGACCGTGATGAGCACCGTGCCGACGACCGCGATCACGGCGGGCGTCAGCCGGTCCCTCAACCCCTTCGGCGGCCGCACCCGTGCGGACTCGTCGGTACTCAGCTCCCACCAGGCCACGATCCGCCGGAACTCGACGGCGAAGTCGGGCGCGGGGTAGAGCTCGCTGTGATGCAGCCCGGGCAGTGCGCGGCGCCGCCCGCTCACCAGGAACATCCGCGGCACGAGCGACGTCCCGTACTGGCTCCTGGTCTCGCGTACGTCGATCCACCGGATCTCGTGCCAGGGGTAGGTCCGGCCACTCCCGATGCCCCAGCAGACGGTTATTCCGCCGGCCCCGACCGTGGTCCAGCTCCGGAACGCCAGGAGGAGTCCCAGGCCGATGAGTGCGACGGTCACGCCGAGCACCCAGCAGAACCCGACCGGACCGAGCTTGTAGGCGGCGACGGCCATCTGCACGGCCAACACGGCGCACAGGCCCGCGAAATGCCCCCAGGACGGTCGGTACCGGTCTCTCCCGCGGAAGATCAGTTCGGTCACGGCCCGTACGATACGCCCCGGGCGCCGACCGGGAACGGCGGGGCGGCGGAGTGCAGTTGCCCAGCGGCTCACCGGCTCAGCGGGCGGTCGGGATGCCGGATCACCCACAGGCGCAGCGCGCATCCGACGGCGGCGGCCCACAGCATGAAGGCGATCCTGGCCAGCACCCCCAGGCTCTGCGCGGCGGCGGCCGCCGTCGCCCCGGCCGCCGCGGCCGCGACCACCACCAACGCCAGGAGCGTGGTGGTCGGGCCGGCGAGCAGACCCAGCAGTCCGATCCGGCCCGTCCGCAGGCACCGCGCCAGCCTGCGGTCGCCCAGGGCCAGCCCGCGCTCGATCGCCGCCAGTTCCTGACGCTCCCGGTGGGAGAAGCCCGCACCCACGACGATCGCCTCCTGACCACGTCCACCGTGCCGGTCCGCCGTGCCAGCCCTCGCCCCGCTCTCGGGGTCGGTCGATCGGTCGGCGGGTTCCGTACGCCGTGCCCCTTCCATTCTCACTCCGCCGATGGGGCCAGGCCTCGGCCTCGGGCACGTGCGGCGCACCGCCCGGAATGCCGCTCCACGGGCAGGCCGTCGGCCACGGCCGCACGGCGGGCGCGTCGGTGGGCGGGGACCTCCTGCATCGGCGGTGCGGGGCCGCCTCCGCGCCGCATGCATGCGGCGGCGGAACGCGGGCACGCGACGGGGGTCCCCGGACAGCCCGGGACGGAACGGATGAAAGGGAGTCCCCATGACCATCCTCTGGGCCATCCTCGCGGGCCTCGTGATCGGCCTGCTCGCCAAGCTGGTGCTCCCGGGCCGCCAGGCGATCCCGCTCTGGCTGACCGTCCTGCTCGGCATCGCCGGCGGTCTGATCGGCAACAGCCTGGCCGCCGCGCTCGGCGTCCGCGACACTTCCGGGGTCGACTGGGTCCGGCATCTGCTCCAGGTCGGCGCCGCCGCACTGCTGATCGGCCTGGTCAGCCCGGTCTGGTCGCGCCGGGGTCACTGAGCCCCGGCCGTCCGGCTCCACCGGCCCCTGCTCCGCACTGCCCCGCACCCGCCGCCGCCCTTCGCCGCCGCGCGAACGGCGGCGGCGCGCACGCCGCTCCATCCCCCGGGTACCCGGTACGGCTGCTCGGCGGTGGAGCGCGGCGGACGGCGGC
>NZ_JAIZ01000819.1:24147-53671 GCF_000710465.2 Kitasatospora sp. MBT63
CCCGTCAGCCTGCGGCTGCGGGCGGGAGCGCCGGTTCGGGGCCGGGGAGCGGGGCCGGCTGCACCGGCGGCCACGGGTCGGGCACCGGCGGCACGGGCTCGGGCCGGGGCTCGGGCGGCACCGGGTCGGGGCCGCCCGGCGTCGGGGCCGGGCCCGGCAGCGGGCCGGGGCCAGGCCCGCCGGGACCGGGTGCGGGGGTCGGGTTCGGCGGGACGGGGTCACTCGGACGGATCATCTCGGACACTCCTGCGACGGTTCCGACGGGTGCGGACGGCGGCAGCGGAAGGGGACCGGTCAGCGGCGGCGCCGCAGCACCGCCCAGACGATCAGCACCCCCGCGGTCAGCCCCGCGCCCAGCAGGTACGGGCTGCGCCGGACGGGCCGCCCGGTCTCCGTCCAGTCCTGGTACGCCGTCGCCGGCTCCCCGTACCGGGCCCGCTCGGCGGCCCGCTCGGCGGCCTGCCTGACCCGGCCCAGGCCGGCATCACCGGCGTGCACGGCCGCGGCGGTCACCCGGCCGACCGACTCGCGGGCCCGCTCCAGCAGGGAGTGCTCGTCCTCGGTGGGCGGGTCCGCGGGCGGTGTCGGCCCGACGCCCAACAGGTCCTGGGCGGCCAGGGCGTCCCCGAGCAGCAGCTCCGGGTCGTCCGGTACGGGCGTGCCGAGCCCGGGGTGCACGGCGCTGCCGCGCGCCTCGGGCCCGCTGAGCCGGTCGTCGTCTTCGGGTTTCATCGCTACCAGCCTCCGGTCGGTGCGGGACGGTCTGACTCGGACGCGGCGCACGGTCACGCCGCGCCGCCGCTCGCCTTGCCCGTGAACGACGCGGCAAACCCGGCCACCACCGGTCCACCAGCGGTACGGACGGTCGCAGGCACCCGAATCACCGGAGCCCCGCCCGGAGAACGGAAGAGCAGCCGCCCCGTTCCGGGCTCGGGCCCGCGCACGCCCTCGGCACGGCCATTCACACCCGGCCGGGCCCCGTGGAACCGGCCCGCCCGGCGACGAGCGGTTCGACCCGCCGCGCCCGGGCAGACGACCCCGTATGGCGACTGTGCACGAGGAGATCGAACGCAAGTACGACGGCGCCGTGGACCGGCCGCTCACCGCGGCCGAGCTGTCCCACGTCGCGCGCCTGCGCGCCGGCGGAACCGAGAAGCTCGACGCCGTCTACTACGACACCCCCGACCTGCACCTGCTGCGCCGGGGTATCACCCTGCGCCGGCGGACGGGCGGACACGATGCCGGGTGGCACCTGAAGACACCGGGGCCCGACGGCAGCCGGACGGAGACCCGCCTGCCCCTCGGATCGGGCGACGGCCGCAACGGCGACGCCCGCCTACTGCCCGCCGAGCTGGTGGCGCTCACCCGCGCCGATGCCCGGGGCGAGCAGATGGCCCCGGTGGCCCATCTGCGGACCAGGCGCGACCTGACCCTGCTCGTCGACGGCAAGGGCCGCACGCTGGCCGAATTGGCCCGCGACACGGTCTCCGCGGAACTCCTCGGCGCTTCGGCCCGCTCCGACGGCCGTCCCGCCGGGCGGTCCGCCACCACCTGGGTGGAGACCGAGGTCGAGCTGGCCGCCGGGGACCGCGCGCTGCTCGACGAGATCGACGCACGACTGCTCCAACGGGGTCTGCACCACTCGGCGGCCGGGTCCAAGCTCGGCCGCGCCTTGGCGGGCCGCCTGGCGGCCGCGCCGGCCCGCGCCGTACCGGGCCCGGCCGAGCCGTCCGGCGGCGGCGATGCCCCGCCGGGGTCCGTCGGGGCGGCCCTCACCGCCTGCCTGCGGGCCCAGGTCGCCGCGCTGCACGAGCTGGACCCGGCCGTACGGATGGACGAGCCGGACTCCGTCCACCGCATGCGGGTGACCGTCCGGCGGCTGCGCAGCGCGCTGGCCGCGCATCGGCGGATCCTCGACCGGGCTCCGGCCGACCACCTCGACCGTGAACTCCGGCGGCTCGGCAGGGCGCTGGGCGGGGCCCGGGACGCCGAGGTGCTCGCCCGACGTCTCGGCGAGCAGGCGGCGGAGCTGCCGCCCGCCGCCCACCCCGCCGCGGTCGGCGCGGCGATCCGCGCCCGGTTCGAGGTCCGCTACCGGGAGGCGCACCGGGCCGTGCTGCGGGTCATGGACGGGCGCCGCTACTACGCGCTGCTGGACGAGCTGGAGCGGTTCGCCACCCGGCCCCCGCTGAACGGCCGTGCCGGGCGGGGCCGTTCGGAGGCCCGCCGGATGCTGCGCAAGCAGCGGCGGCGCACCGCGCGCCGGCTGCGGACCGCCCTCGCCCTGCCTCCCGGACCGCGGCGCGACCGGGAGCTCCACCGCGCCCGCAAGGCGGCCAAACGCGCCCGGTACGCGGCGGAGAGCGTCAGCCCGCTCGTCGGCGGCCCCGCCGGCCGTACGGTCGACCGGATGAAGCGGATCCAGAAGCCGTTGGGGGCCCACCAGGACGGTGTGATGGGCGAGCGGGCACTCGCCGACCTCGCCGCGGCCACACCGCCGCAGGACGGCGCCGCGGTCTTCGGTCTCGGTGTCCTCTACGCCCGGCAACGGCGGGACGCCCCGCGCCGGGTCGAGCAGGCGGCCGAGGCCGCCGAACGGCTCGAGCACTGACGGCGGGCCCGTACCGCGCCGGACCGCGCCGGACCGACCGGGGCGGGCGGGACGCTCAGTCCGAGGCCGGCCTGAGCAGGTCCTCGACCAGGGTGTCCACCAGGCCGCGGGGGATGCTGGCCCCCGTCAGGGCGCGGTAGGCGATCGGGCCGACGAGCGCGTCGATCGTGGCGTCGGGCCCGAGCCTCGGCGCGACCGTCCCGGCCTCGACCGCCCGGGCGAGCATCTCGCGTTCCAGGCCGCGGCGGGGGTCGAGGTAGCGCCGGTGGAAGGTCCTCGCCATGCCGGGGTCGTGCTGTGCCTGGGCAAGAAGGGCCAGGAGGACCTTGCCGGCGGGGTCGCGGGTGACGAATCGGGCGAACCCGCGGAGGTAGGCACGGATGCTCTCCACGGTGGTCCCGTCCGTGGGGACGGGGAGGCGCTTGTCGCTGTCCTCGATGAGCGTGTCGAGCAGGATCTCGGTCTTCGACGGCCACCAGCGGTAGATCGTCTGCTTGGCGACGCCGGCCCGGCGCGCGATGGCCTCGACGGTCAGGGCGCCGAAGCCGTGCTCGACCAGCAGGTCGTCGGCGGCGTGGAGCACGGCCAGCCGTGCGGCTTCGTCGCGCCGGCTGCCGGACCGCGCCCGCGGGGCCGGAGGGTTCGGGGCGGACATGCCGCACACCCTACCCGCCTCGACGGCCGGGCCCCAAACTGGACGCAACGTCTCGTCTAGACGAGACGTTGCGTCTAGTCTGAGCGTCGCCGCACGGTGATTCCGTACGGCGGGTCCACCCCACGGATCCCTCCACGGATCCCCACAGCGAAGGAACGCCCATGTCCGTCTCCGTCACCCCGTACCGCCGCCGGGCGCTCGTCATCGGCGCCTCCCGAGGGCTGGGCCTCGTGCTCGCCGATGAACTCGCCCGCCGCGGCTGGCAGGTCATCGCCACCACGCGCAGCGCCGGCACCGAGCTGGACGCGGTGGCCCGCGCCCGCAGCGGGCAGCTGACGATCGAATCCCTGGAGATGACCAGCCCCGACCAGCTTGCGGCGCTCCGCGGACGGTTGGACGGGCACCCTCTCGACCTGCTCTTCGTCAACGCCGCGATCGACCGCGGGAACCTGCCGATCGGCGAGGTTCCGACCGAGATGTTCACCGAGGTCATGGTCACCAACGCGCTGAGCCCGATGCGCGCCCTGGAGGCCCTCCGCGGAGCCGTCGCACCCGGCGGTACGGTGGCGGTGATGTCGTCCGAGCAGGGCAGCATCTCGCTGAACACCGAGGACGGCTACGAGCTCTACAAGGCGAGCAAGGCCGCGCTCAACCAGCTGATGCGCAGCTACGCGACCCGCTACGCCGACGACGGGCGGACCAAGCTGCTCATCGACCCCGGCCACAACCGGACCGAGCTCGGCGGGCCCGACGCGCCCCTCCTCCCCCGGCAGAGCATCCCGGCCGTGGTCGACGTCCTCGAAGCCCAGGCCGGCGCCCCCGGCCTGCGGTTCCTCGACCGCCACGGCGAGACCGTCCCGTGGTGAACCGCCTCGGGCCGAGGCGCCTCACCACGGCCCGGCCCGCTCCGGTCCCGGGCCGTCGGGCCCGTCCGCCCGCCGGGCGGCGGGGCCGACGCCGGCCCGGAGCGCGGCCTTGTGCACGGAGCGCAGCGCGACGAGCAGGAAGCCGATGTCGTCCAGCAGGACGGGGTCCGGCAGCAGGTCCACGGGACAGACCAGATAGGCGATGGACGCCCAGAACAGGACCTTCGTCGACATCGGGACACCGGTCGACCGCAGCAGCCTGCGGGCCCGGACCAGCCTGACCACCAGGACGGCCGCGACCGCCAGGGAGGCGACCACGACCGCCCCGGCGAGCCACCAGAACACACCCGTGGCATCCATCCCGACCACCTCCCGCTCCCACACCACTCACTCCCCCGGGCGCCGGCGCCGCAACCCGAGCCGGCGCCCGGCAGCCGGACGGATTCAGCCGTGCCACCTGCCGTCCGGCCCCTCCGCCGGGGGCGGGCCGCCCTCGCCGGTCATCCGGGCCTGCGGCCGGTCGCGGACCGGCGCGTCACCCGGGCCCGCGGCCCGGGCGCTCGAAACCCCGTCCGGGGTCAGCCGCCCCCGCCAGCCGCCGCTCTCCGCACCCCGCTCCTCGATGAAGCCCTTGAACCGCTTCAGGTCGCCCTTGACCTGCCGGTCCAGCACCCCGAGCAGGCCGCCGGCCTTCTCGGCCACGCCGTGCGGCTCGAATTCCATCGCCAGGCTCACCCGGGTGCGGGTGTCGTCGATGCGCCGGAAGGTCACCATGCCCATCTGCTCGACGTCGCCGCCGATGGTGCGCCAGGAGATCCGCTCGTCGGGGAGCTGGTCGATGATCTCGGTGTCGAACTCACGGCGGGCGCCGGCCACCTTGGTCGACCAGTGGCAGTGCCGGTCGTCGGTCTGGCGGACCTCCTCCACGCCGTCCATGAACTGCGGGAAGTCCTCGAACTGCGTCCACTGGTTGTAGACGGCGTGCAGCGGGACGTCCACCTCGATGGATTCCTTCACCCTGGTCACAGCGGTCCCCTTCCGGGTCGACAAGTCGGACCTTCCGTTCACCACGGCGCCTGCCCCGTACCCGGCCGCCCAATCGCGCCGGCCTGCCGATCGCAGCGATCAGCCGGTGGGCCCGGCCGGCGGGCCGTCGCCCGTTTGACCGCGTCCGGGTGGCGTAGCGCGGGCCCGGGCACAGGCTGGGTATCGGACCGAGCCGTTCGCATGCGCGCCGCCCGTCGAGGCGGCCGGCCGGCTCGTCCCTCCGTTGACTCGTCGTTCCACCGATCCAGGAGACCTGATGGTTCGCCCGCTGTCCCTTCCCGCGCCCAACGCCGGGACGGGCCTCATACCTGCCCCCGACCTCGACCTTCCCTCCGACCACCCCGGCGCGAACCTGCTCCCTGTGATCCCACCCGGCGAGGACCTCGCCGCCGCACTGATGCACTCGGCCGCCAGCCGGCCGGTCGAGGAAGTCGCGGACCTGCTGCTCCAGTTGGAGCCCGACCGGACACCGACGCTCACCCCGGCCCTGCACCGGGCGCTGGCGGGCCGGCCGGTCGAGGAACTGGTCCGGCTCCTCACCCTGCTGCGTCCCCGGGACCGTGACGGTGCCGATGCCATCCTGCGGACCGCCGTCCTGACCAGACCTCCGGACGAGGTGGCCGGTCTGACCGTCCTGTTGGCCGCGGAACCCGACAGCGGCATCCGGGACGCGCTCTGCGCGGCGGCGGCGCTGCGCCCGGTCGCCGACGTCGCCCATCTCGCCCAACTCCTGCAGCCCGTACCCGAAGTGGTCCGGCCGGCCGGTCCGGTCCAGCTGCCGGAGCCGTCCGCGCTGTCCGCCCCGGACGCGACGGCACCTGCTCCGTACGCCGAGCTCCCCGACGGGTCCGCGGACGGGCGGGCGCCGGAGCAGATGGCCGCGCCGCGGCCCGCGGTACGGGTCCGGGGCCGCCGGACGCGCTCACAGCTGCGTTGGCCGGCGGCCGGCGCGCTCCTGGCGACCGGGGCGCTCCATCTGCCGCTCGTGCTCCCGCACTGGGGCCAGAACCCGGTCGCGGACGCCGTGTTCACCGCCGTCGCGGCGCTGTGCCTGCTCCTCGCCGTCCTGCTCGTCCTCCGTGACGCGCCGTGGGTGTGGATCGCCGGAGCCGCCGTCGGCGGGTCCGCCATCACCGGCTACCTGATCTCCGGCAGCCTCGCCTTCCCCGACCTGGCCGCTGATCTGACGCAGTGGCAGAGCTACCTGGTGCCCGCCGCGCTGGCCTGCGAAGCCGCCCTGGTGGCGCTGGCCCTCACGCACGCCGCCACCCGCCGCCGCAGGCGCCCGACCGGCGGCCCCGCGGCTCCGGTGATCTGACCCGTCGCCGCGGGCCGTCCGTGCGGACGGCCGGAGCCCGGGCCCGCCATCCGTGGCGGGCCCGGGCTCCGGCTCGTGTGCGCGGGCTCAGAGGCCGAGGTACAGCATGGCGTTGGCCACGACCTCGGACGGCGCGGGGTGGATCCAGTACGGGGTCCCTGCCAGGGTGGGGGCCACCCCCGGGCACCGGACGGACACCGGAGCCGGGCACCCGGTGACGGTCGGATGTCGGCCGCCCGGTGCGGGCACTCCGGGCGTCGCCACCAGCGGCGGGCGTGCCGCGCACCCGTCAGCGGCTATCCTCGGGCCCATGTCGCACCCCGATGAGCTGCTCGTCGCAATCGCCTCGATGGTGGAGTCCGAGCACAGCAATCAGATGCCACTGACCGTAGTCGTCCCCGGTGCGGTCATCACCGGCCGGCTCGCCCCGGAGAGCTTGTGGCGGGAACGGGTCGCGGAGGTCCTGGCCACCTCCGAGCACCTGAAACCGTTCGGCACCCTGTTCGCGGCCCCGACGGAGGGTACGGACGGCCCGACCAGGACGCCCGGGCCGCGCTCCGGAGACATCACCCACCTCCATCTGCACCTCGCCAGGATCCTCCAGGGCAGCTACGGACTCCCGCACACCGGCGGCATGTACCGCATCGCCCTTGCGGAAGTGAGCAGTTGGACGGTGGGAGACCTCAGCTACTCGGACCAGTAGCACCCGACGAGAACCCTACGAGGGCGGCCGGACACCCCGGCACCCCACGGAAATTTAGCGTGTGCGAAGCACGCTTATTCCGGTACAGTTCCGGGTCGTACCTCGGGCAGCCGACTTCTGCGCCCGATCAGTCATGCGGGGCACTCCCCCGCGCACCAAAGGGAACCCCCGTGAACCGCACCGACATCCGCGCCGCCCTCACCGACCTGCTCCTCACCCCGGGGCTCGACCTCGACGAGGCCGCGGACCGGCACTTCGCCCCCGACTACCGCCAGCGCACCGACGGGCGCTGGGACGACCGGACCGGGTTCCTCACCCACATCGCCCACCTGCGGAAGGTCGTGGCCCACGGCACGGTCACCGTCCACGACGAACTCGTCGACGGCGACCGCTACGCGGACCGCCACACCGTCACGGTGACCAAGGTCGACGGGTCGACCGTCCGCATGGAGGTCTACCTGTTCGCCGAGTTCGCCCCCGACGGCCGCTTCCGCCGGGTCGAGGAGACCACCCTGATGCTCGAAGGCGCCGAGGGGGACCGCAACCTCGGCAGCGCCCGCTGAGCTCCGGCGTCCCGGGGCCGCCGCCGCCCGCCGGCGACGGCCCCGGACGCCGGTCACCCCTCGCCGGCCCGCTGCTCCTCATCCACCCGCCGCGCCTCGCCCGTCGCCTCCCGGCCGGCGGACGACGCCAGGCGGCCGGCGAGCCCGAGTACCAGCTCGCGCAGCTCCTCCGGCTGCTCGATCACGAACGGCCCGTCGATCGCGGCGAGCACCGCCGGGAGCCAGTCCAGCCGCTCGGCCCGGAGTTCCACCCGGGACCAGCCTGAAGGCCTGCCGCCCGCGCCGTCGGCGGGGCCGTCCACGGGCTCGTCCGCAGGCCCCTCCACGGTCGCGACGCTCACGGGGAGCCAGGTCCTGATCCGCTCGGGTGCCGCCCCGATCCGCAGCACCACGTGGTGGCGGTAGGCCGCCTCCGTGAACCCGGCCATGACGCGCTCCGCCGGGTCCGGCCCGGCAGGCGGCTCGAAGGTCCCCGGGCGGCTGCGCACCTCGGAGATCCGGTCCAGCCGGAAGGTCCGGTCCTCGCCGACGGCCGGGTCGGCCGCCGACACGTACCACCTGCCGGAGTGGACCACCAGCCCGTACGGATGGATCGTGCGGACGCTGCGCCGTCCGTCGGCGGCGGTGTAGCCGATCTCGACCGGTGAGCGGTGGCGGACGGCGTCGGCGACGGCGAGCAGCACCGCGCTGTTCACGTCGGTGCCGGGCGGTGCGGCGGTGAAGGCGAGCGAGCCGAGCAGCGCGTCCAGCCGGTCCGCCGACCGCCGGGGAAGCACCCTGCGGACCTTGGCCAGGGCGGTCCCGGCCGCCGTCGCCGACGACGACGACGTACCGAGCCCGCCCGTCCGTCCGGTGACCAGCCCCAGCACCACCGCCACGGCCTCGTCGTCGCTGAGCATCAGCGGGGGCATCCGGTAGCCGGGCCCGAGCCGGTAGCCGCCGTACCGGCCGCGCACCGAGACCACCGGGACGTCCAGCTCGATCAGGTGCGCGATGTAGCGCCGGACCGTGCGCTCGTCCACCTCCAGCCGGCCGGCGAGCTCTGCGAGGGTCCGCAGGCCGCCCGACTGGAGGAGTTCCAGCAGCGCGAGGACGCGGGACGTCGGTTTGGACATACCGGGGATTCTCCCGCGGATACCGGGCGGATTCCGTCCGGTATCCGATCTAGCGTGGTGCGTGTCGCCCACTCCGTCGATCAAGGGAGCCACACCGTGCACCTCGCATCCATCCGCGTCATCACCGAGGACGTCGCGCGCCTCGTCGAGTTCTACGAACGCGTCACCGGGACGGCCGCCGTCTGGAGCAACGAGGACTTCGCCGAGATCACGGCGGGGTCGGATGGGTCGGCGGGAGCGGGCACGCTGGCCATCGGCAGCACCCGTACCGTCCCGCTCTTCGCGCCCGGCTCGGCCGAGGCCGGTGCCAACCGCAGCGCGATCGTCGAGTTCCTCGTCGACGACGTCGACGCCCTCCACACGGCACTGGCCGGGCACGGCACGGAGTTCGTCAACGAGCCCACCACGATGCCCTGGGGCAACCGGTCGCTGCTGCTACGCGATCCGGACGGCAACCTGGTCAACCTCTTCACCCCGGTCACCCCGGCCGCGAAGGCGAAGTTCGGACGCTGAGGCGGGGGGTCAGCAGCCGGTGTTGTGCAGGCCGGGTGTCTCGAAGTTCCCCTGGCCCTCGACCGCGAGGACGCCGTAGATGGCCGGGATCCGGTCGGCAGTCCGTCCGCCAGCACCGGTTCGATGTCCGGCACATGGGCAGACGTGTGGCGAGGGGGCTCGACCCGGCGGGGGGAACGACCTGGCAGGAGCAGGAAATGATCGTCCTCGGAGTCATCATCCTCGTCATCGGCCTGATCACCGGCCTCGGCGTCCTTTGGACCATCGGCGCCGTGCTCGTCGTCGTCGGCCTGCTCCTGTGGATCCTCGGAGCCGTCGGCCACGAGGTCGGCGGACGCCGCCACTACTGGTGACCCGCTGGGGTCACCCGAGCACGACGACCGTCCCGGAGGGCGGCGGGCGCCGGACACCCGCCGCCGCCCCGGGGAGCACACCAGGCACGGTGAGAGACATGACCACCCCGACCGCCAGCCGCTGGCTCCTCACCTTCCCCGGCCCGCAGGGCTGCCACGGCAAGCAGGAGAGCGTCCTGGTCGAGCACCACGGCGCCCGCGGCCCGAACGGCCACCCGCTGTACTCCAACGCCGGCCGCACCGTCCAGGTGGAGATCACCGAGAACGGCGTGGCCTACCTCCTGAGCAGCGGGGACCTGCCCATGCCGGACACCCCCGTCCACGCCCAGCCGCTGCCCTGACGGCCCGGCACGGGGCTCAACCCGTGCCGGTGCGTCAGGCGCCCTGCTGCTCCTGCTCCGCCTCCACCTGGGCGTTCCACTCGCGCTTGCCGGCCCGCCACGCCTCGTCGCTCTGGCCGAGCCGCCAGTACCCGGAGATCGAGAGCCGTTCGCGCGGCACGCCGCGGTCCAGGCGCAGGTGGCGCCGCAGCTCCTTCACGAAGCCCGCCTCGCCGTGGACGAAGGCGCAGACCTCGCCGGGCGGGAACTCCAGGGCGGTGACCGCCTCCACCAGCGTCTCGCCCGTGGCCCGGCCGCCACGGTGCAGCCAGCCGACCGCCATCCCGTCCGGGGTGACGATCTTCTGCTCCTCCGCGGCGTCCGCGACCTCGACGAAGGCGTGGACGATCGCGCCCGCCGGCATCCGCTCCATCGCGGCGGCGATCGCGGGCAGCGCGCTCTCGTCCCCGACCAGCAGGTGCCAGTCGGCCGCCGGGTCCGGTACGTAACCGCCGCTGGACCCGCCGAACCGCACGGTGTCGCCGACCTGCGCGGCGGCCGCCCACGGTCCGGCCAGCCCCTCGTCGCCGTGCACCACGAAGTCGATGGTCAGCTCGCGCGCCGCCGCGTCCCAGGACCGCACCGTGTATGTCCGCGACACCGGCCACTGCTCGCGCGGCAGCTCCTCCCGGATCCACCCCAGGTCCCAGGGCTCCGGGTAGGCTGCGCCCGGCGCCGCGAACAGCACCTTGACGTACTGGTCGGCGAACTCCGCCCCCTCGAAGCCCTCGAGCCCCGCTCCCCCGAGCACCAGCCGCACCATGTGCGGGGTGATCCGCTCGGTGCGCAGCACCTGCGCCTCCCGCACCTGCGGCGCCTTCCGGGCCTGCTGCTCTGCCATTGGTTCCCCCTGATCTCGCCATGGTGACAACGCCGCAAACTAACACCCCGGGGGCGGCGACGCCCGCCGCCCCCGCCGTCCCGCGGTCAGGCGTAGCGGCTGAGGTCGTGGAAGAAGTCGGCGACCGGGGCGGCCAGGCCGCGCTGCAGGGCCCGGCGGTAGACGGTGACGCCGACGGCGAGGTCGAGGACGCCGAGGCCGAACGGGGAGAAGATCAGCGGGCGGTCGGCGGGCAGCTCGGCCTTGCCCTGGAGGACGTCGTACAGCGTGCCGGTGAGGAAGTCGCGGTTTCCGGTGAGCTGTTCGGCCAGGTGCGGGGAGGTGTCGGCCTTCAGGCAGTGGTCGATGTCGTCGACGATGTTGGTCGAGGCGAGGACGATCTCGGGTGAGAGGTCGCGCAGCGAGACGTGCAGCACGGTCGGGTTGTGGTCGAACCAGGTGGGCTCCTGGACGTGGGGGGCGCCGGCCGTGGTGGCGAAGACGATCAGGTCCGAGGAGCGGATGGCCTCCTCGGCGGTCGGTACCACGGTGATCCGCGCGGTGCGGCCCTGCTCGGTGAGGTAGCCGGCGAAGGCGGTGGCGTACTGCTCGCTGGTGTCGAAGATGGTGACGGTGTCGAACTCCCAGCCGGTGCCGTGCAGGTACTTCTCGATGTACCGGGCGATCAGGCCGGTGCCGAAGAAGGTCACGGTGCGCGGGCGGGCCCGGTCGCGGTGCAGTTCGGCCGCCGCGAGCGCCGCGGAGGCGGCGGTGCGGGTCGCGCTGATGATGGAGCTCTCCAGGCAGGCGAACGGGTAGCCGGTCTCGTGGTCGTTGAGGATCAGGACGGCCGAGGCGCGCGGCAGCCCGGAGGCGATGTTGCCGGGGAAGCTGGAGATCCACTTGATGCCGTCGACGCCGAACTCGCCGCCCAGGGCGGCCGGCAGCGCGATGATCCGCGAGTCGGGGCGGTCCGGGAAGCGCAGGAAGTAGCTCGGCGGGTTGACGCTCTGCTGCTCGCCGTGGGCGAGGTAGGCGCGGCGCACGATGTCGACGATCCCGGCCGGGTCGCCGTCCAGGACCTCGTTGACGACGGCTCCGCCGATGACGGAGAACTGCGGTGCGGCAGAAATGATGTGCTCCAAGGTGGAAGTGACGGGTGGAGGGAGGTCAGTGGTCCGGGGCCTCGGCGGGTACCGCAGGTGCTGCACCGGCGGCCCTGCCGCGTACCGCCGACTCCCAGACGGTCGCCGTGCCGGCGGCCAGCAGCGTGGCGCAGAACAGGCCGCTCTGGTACGGCAGGTGGTGCAGCGCCAGCGACAGCGCGCCCGCCAGCAGGCCGATCGCCACCGCCCGGAAGCTGGTGAAGCAGGAGACCACCAGGCCGATGTAGGTGGCGTAGATGGCGAAGTCCAGGCCGAGGCCGTCCAGGCTGCCGAGGTCGCTGCCGAACAGCCAGCCGACCAGCGAGCTGCTCAGCCAGGCCGCGTACACGGCGACCGAGGCGGCCAGCACGTTCCAGTGCTGCTCGCCGGGGCCGGGCTGCTCCCGGTAGCGCTTGGCGGCCAGCGCGTAGATGGCGTCCGTCATGCCGTACGCGAGCACGGCCCGCCAGGCGGCGGACAGGTGCTTGATGGACGGCGACAGGGCGGCCGAGTAGAACACGTGCCGGGCGTTGACCACCAGGGTGGTGAGCACCACCAGCGGCCAGGCGACGCCGGAGGACAGCATGCCGACGCCGATCATCTGCGCCGAGCCGCCGTTGACCAGGGCGCTGAGCAGCATGGTCTCCAGCAGGCTCCGGCCGGACTGCTGCGCCACCGCCCCGAACAGCAGGCCGAACGGGACGGCGCCCACCACGATCGGGACGGACGCCAGCGCGCCGCTGCGCACCTCCGCCGATCGGGTCGTGGCGGTGACGGTGACGGTGGTCATCGACGTCCTTTCCGTGTCGTGGTGCGGGGTCCCGCCGGACGGCCGGGGCCTCACTGGAAGAGCTTGGTGAGCGCGAACCCCGCGACCGCGCAGGCGAACACCAGGAAGAAGTTGTCCCGTCTGACCGCGCCGACCCCGAACCCGACCAGCGCGCCGACCAGGTAGGGCGTCAGCCAGCCCGGCCCGCGCTCGGCGGGCGGCGCGAGCAGCACCGACGGCACGATGATCGCCATCAGCACGGCCGGCATGACGTACGGCAGCGCCTGCTCGATCCGGGGCGAGATCTTCTCCGGTTTCAGCGGTCCGAAGAAGCTGAAGCGCAGCGCGAAGGTCACCGCGCCCATCAGCACGATGGTCAGGATGTTCACGTCGGGTACTCCTTGGTTCGGGGCGCCGCCCGGCGGCCTGCGAGTCGGCCGTCGATGACCGGCCGTCGGTGCCGGTGACGGGCCGTCAGCGGTCGGCAGCCGTCACGGCGGGCCGGCCGCCCAGGCTCTCGCGGACCAGCCCGGCGATCAACTCCGGCCTGGTGGTGTTGAGGTAGTGGCCGCCGTGGTCGGTCACCACGATCCGGGCCTGCGGGTCGAAGGCCCGCCAGGTGTCGGCGGCGTCCGGGCGGCCGCCGGTCAGCGGGTCGTCGGTGGCGATAACGGCTGTGACCGGGCAGTCGAGCGGCTGCTCCGCCAGCGCCGTCAGCGCCCGGTGGAACCCGCGGGTGGCCTCCACCGTGTCGTAGCGGAACGCGCCCGCCAGGTCGGCCCGTTCGGCGGCCGAGAAGCCGTCCACCTCGGTCAGACCGGTGTTGTCGGCCAGCCACTGCAGCACCTGCTGCTCCGACATGCCGAGCACCTCGTTGGCGGTGTGGTCGGCGGGGTCGGCCGAGCGGAGCACCTTGGAGAGCACCAGCAGGCCGCGGACGTCCGCTCCGCGCCGGCGCAGCGCCGTCACCAGCAGCAGGCCGAGCGCCGATCCGGCGCAGTGGCCGAGGACGGTGACCGGTCCGGCGGCGCGGGCGGCGACGGCGTCGGCGAGCTCCTCGGCGAGTTGCTCGACCGGGCGGTGCGGGCGGGTGTCGGCCGCGGTGCGCCCGGGCAGCTCGGCCCCGAGCACCCGGACCGCCTCGCCGCCTCCCGCCAGCTCCCGGGCCAGCGGCACGTAGCTGACCGCGCCGCCGCCCGCGAACGGTATGCAGACCACGGTGGCCGCGGCCTCGGGCGCGTCCGCGCCGGCCGCCCCGGTGAGGTCGACCAGCAGCTCCCGGGGGCCGGCCGCGGCCTCGGTCAGGCTCGCGGCGAGCCGCCGCGCGGTCGGGCGGGCCAGCAGGGTGCGCAGGCCGATCCGGCCGTCGGAGAGCGCGGCGACCTTCATCGCGGCGATCGAGTGGCCGCCCAGGTCGAAGAAGTTGTCGGTGACCGACACCTGCTGCGCGGTCAGTCCGAGCACCCGGCCGAAGAGGTCGCACACCAGGCGTTCCTCGTCGGTGGCGGGCGGCTCGTACGCCTGGCCGGTCAACGCGACCTCCAGCCGCTCCAGCGCCCGGCGGTCGGTCTTGCCGTTCGGGGTGAGCGGGAACTCCTCCAGGCGGACCAGGACCTCGGGGTGCATGTAGCCGGGCAGGGTGGCGGCCAGGCCGCGCCGGAAGGCCTCGAGGTCGGGGGCGGCGGTGCCGGTGTAGTACGCCACCAGCCGCTTCTCGCCGGCCAGTTCGCGGGCCAGGGTGAGCGCGCCGTCCACCCCGGGCAGCCGCTCGAGTGCGCCGTCGATCTCGGAGAGCTCGATCCGGTAGCCGCGCACCTTGACCTGGTGGTCGTTGCGGCCGGCGCAGTCCAGGATGCCGCCGGGCAGCCAGCGGCCGACGTCGCCGGTCCGGTAGAGCAGCGCGGAGCGGTCGTCGAGGGTGTTGGGCCGGAACACTGCGGCCGTGCGGTCGGGGTCGTTGACGTAGCCGAGGCCGACGCCCGCGCCGGTCACGCAGATCTCGCCGAAGCTGCCGAGCGGGCGCAGCGCGTCGTCGGGGCCGACCACGTGGATGCCGGTGTTGAGCACCGGCCGGCCGACCGGGACCCGGACGCCGTCGAGCGCGGACTCGATCCGGTGGTGGGTCACGTCGTCCGAGGCCTCGGTCGGCCCGTACGCGTTGACCAGCGGGATCGCCGGGTACTGGGCGAACCAGCGGCGGGTGAGCGCGGGCGGCAGCGGTTCGCCGGTGACCAGGTTGACCCGCAGCCGGGGCAGCGGGGCGGGGCGCTGGGCGGTCTCGGTGAGCACCGCGTCCAGGTAGGAGGGGACCACCTCCAGCACGGTGATGCCGTCCTCGGCGAGGCCGTGCAGGAACGCCGGGATGTCGACCACGGCGTCCTGGCCGTAGACCACGGTGGCGCCGCCGGTCGTCCAGGCGACCAGCAGCTGCCAGACCGAGATGTCGAAGCACTGGGTGGCGAGCTGGGCGACCCGGTCGTCCCGGGTGAGGTCGAGGTCGACCACCTTGGCCAGCAGGTGGTTGAGCATGCCCAGGTGGCGGATGAGGGCGCCCTTGGGTTCGCCGGTGGAGCCGGAGGTGAAGATCAGGTACGCCGGGTCGTCCGGTCCGGGCCGCGGTCCGCCGCCGGCCGGCTCGACGTGTTCGGCGTCCTGCGGGAGGAGCAGCTCGGGTTCGGCGCCGGCCGCGGCGAGGCTCGCCCGCAGCCGGTCGGCGTCGGCGGCGTCGGCGACCAGGTGGCGGGAGCCGCTGCGCCGCAGGACGGCCGCGATCCGGTCGGCGGGGTGGTCGATGTCCTGCGGGAGGTAGACGGCGCCGAGCTTGAGCAGGGCGAGGACGGTCACCGCCCACGGCACGCCGCGGGTGAGCACGGTGGTGACCACGTCGCCTGCGCGGACCCCGCGACTGCGGAGGTACGCGGCGGTGCGCTCGGCGGCGAGGTCGAGTTCGGCGTAGCTGAGGCGCTGTCCGTCGTGGACGAGCGCGATCCGTTCGGGGGTCCGTTCGACGTGGTGGGCGAAGCGGTCCAGGAAAGTGCCCTCGGGCAGTTGGTACGCGGGCCCGCCGAAGCCGCGCAGTTCGGCCTCCTCGGCGTCGCCGAGCAGGGCGGCCGGTTCGCGGGGCGCGTCGGCGTCGGCGGTCAGCGCGGTGAGGGCGCGCCGGTAGTGGCCGCCGATCCGGGTGATCTGGTCGGTGCCGAAGGCGTTGGCGTGGAAGTGGATGCTGAGCTGCACCTCGTCGGTGACCGCGTCCTGGGAGAACTCGGCGCGGAACGGGAACTCGGTCTGGGCGTTCACCACCGAGCGGACCAGGCCGAAGCCGTCCCGTTCGGTGAGGCTCTTCAGCACGTGGAAGTGGGTGAAGTTGAAGACCGTCTCGAACAGCGGCTCGCGGCTGCCGACGGCGCGCTTGATCTCGGCCATCGGGTAGCGGCGGTGCGGCAGCATCGCGGTCTCGGCCCGGTAGACGGCGTGCACCAGTTCGGCCCAGCTGCCGGGGGTGAGGGTGGTCCGGAACGGTACCGAGTTGAGGAACAGGCCGGGGATGTTCTCGCCGCCCTCGACCTCGGGGCGCCCGGAGTGCTCGTAGCCGGTCAGGACGTCGTCGGTGCCGGCCACGAAGCCCAGGACGGCGGTGTGCGCGGCGAGCAGCAGCGACTTGACCGGGACGCGCAGCGCGGCCGCGGTGGCGACGACCGCCGCGGACATGCCGGCGGGCAGCTCGACGTCGTGGATCACCACCTCGGGGATCTCGGCGGCGGAGTCGGCGGCGTAGCGCGGCAGGGCGGTGCTCTCGGCGCCGTCCATCAGGGTCAGCCAGAAGGCGCGCTGTTCGGGCGAGT
This sequence comes from Kitasatospora sp. MBT63, assembly GCF_000710465.2. Classification (GTDB taxonomy): domain Bacteria; phylum Actinomycetota; class Actinomycetes; order Streptomycetales; family Streptomycetaceae; genus Kitasatospora. Next base: position 40,848 of record NZ_JAIZ01000819.1, read on the forward strand.
CGACGGCCTGCCGCTCCAGGGCCACGAAGTCGCGGTAGGACAGCCGGGTTTCGGCGGCGGGCAGGTCGCGGCCGTCGAGCAGGGCGAAGTAGGTGCTGAACAGGTCGCGGTGGACGGTGTTGACGCTCCAGCCGTCGAGGGCGGCGTCGTGGTAGCTCAGCGAGTACTGGTAGTCCGCCTCGCCGAGCAGGTGCAGGTGCACCCGGACCAGGTCGGGGGTGCCGTAGCGGAAGCCGTCGCGCAGTTCGTGTTCGGCGAACCGGGCGAGTTCCTGCTCCTGGCGGTCGGCCGGGTGGTCGCGCAGGTCGGTCACGGTGAGCGGCAGCGGTGCGTCGCCGTGCACCACCTGGACGGGTTCGGCGAAGCCGGAGAGGTGGAAGGAGGTGCGGAACACGGCGTGCCGGCGGGCCACCTCGGCGACCGCGCGGGCGAAGGTGTCGACGTCCACCCGGTCGGCGATCCGGTAGCTGAGGATGTCGTGGTAGAGGCCCTCGCTGTCGCTGCGGGCGGCCTCGAAGATCAGCCCGACCTGCAGCCGGGACATCGGGTAGGCGTCCTCGGCGCCGGCCGGCAGCAGCGCCCGGTCGGCGGCGGTCAGCAGCGCGAACGGTTCGGCGGCGGGTGCGGGGGCGTCGGCGGCCGGGTCCCCGGCCGTGGCGCGGCCGGCCAGTTCGCCGACGGTTGGGTGGGCGAACAGCTGCTGGAAGGTGAAGCGCAGCCCGGCCGCCCGGGCCCGGGCCAGCACGGCGATGAAGGTGATCGAGTCGCCGCCGAGCGCGAAGAAGTTGTCGTGGACGCCGACCTGTTCGACGCCCAGCACGTCCGCCCAGATCCCGGCGAGGGTGTGCTCCTCGGCGGTGCGCGGCGCCACGTGCGCGGTGGCGGCCGGGGCGGCGGGCCGCGGCAGCGCGCCGAGGTCGCGCTTGCCGTTGTGGTTGGTCGGGATGGCCGGGACCTCAACCAGGTGCGGCGGGACCATGTACGAGGGCAGGTCGGCCGCGAGCGCCTCGCGCAGCCGGGCCTCGCTGTAGCCGGGGCCGGGGACCACGTAGCCGACCAGGGCGCGGTTGCCGGCCTCGTCGGTCACCGTGGTGACGGCGACGTCGGCGACGCCTGGGCAGGCGGCGGCGGTGTGCTCGATCTCGCCGAGTTCGATCCGGTAGCCGCGGATCTTGACCTGGCTGTCGATCCGCCCGAGGTACTCGACGGTGCCGTCGGGCAGCCAGCGGGCCAGGTCGCCGGTGCGGTACAGCCGCCCGGCCGGTTCGAAGGGGTTGCGGACGAACCGCTCCTCGGTCAGCTCGGGTGCGTTCAGGTAGCCGCGGGCCAGGCCGGTGCCGGCGATGCACAGCTCGCCGGGGGTGCCGATCGGGGCCAGCTCGTCCGACCTGGTGCGGATGTAGAGCCGGATGTTGTCGATCGGGCGGCCGATCGGGACCGACCGGGTGGTGTCGACGCCGGTGCAGGGCTGGCAGGTCACGTCGACGGCCGCCTCGGTCGGGCCGTACAGGTTGACCAGCTCGGCGAAGCCGCCGAGTTCCCGGGTGAACTGTTCGGTGTGGCCGACCGCGAGCGCCTCGCCGCTGGCGAAGACCGTTCGCAGGGTGGCCAGTCGGGCGCTGCGGCCGGTGGCGGCGGCGTACTGCAGGAAGGCGCCGAGCATCGACGGCACGAAGTGCGCGGTGGTGACGGCGGCCTCGGTGATCCGCTCGGCGATCTTCTCCGGGTCGCGTTCGTCGCCGCCGGGCAGGGTGACGACGGCGGCGCCGGCCAGCGACCACCAGAAGATCTCCCAGACCGAGACGTCGAAGGTGAACGGCGTCTTGTGCAGGATGACGTCGTCGGCGGTGAGCGGGTAGGCGCGCTGCATCCACCAGAGCCGGTTGACGATCGCCCGGTGCTCGACCATCACGCCCTTGGGGCGGCCGGTGGAGCCGGAGGTGTAGATCACGTACGCGAGGTCCTCGGGGCCGCTGACTGCGGGCAGGTCGGCGGGGTCGGCCGCGGCGACGGCGGGGCCCGCCAGGTCGAGCACCGTCCGGCCGGTGACCGCGTGCGCGGTCTCCTCGGCGACCACGACCAGCCGGGTGCCGCTGTGGTCGAGGATGTAGTCGATCCGGCCCTGCGGCAGGGTCGGGTCGATCGGGAGGTAGGCGCCGCCGGCCTTGAGCACGGCGTAGACCGCGACCAGCATCCGCGGGGAGCGCGGGACGCAGACGCCGACCACGTCGCCGGCGCCGATGCCGCGCTCGCGCAGCACCCGGGCGAGGCGGTTGGCGGCGGCGTTCAGTTCGGCGTAGCTGGTGCCGTCGTCGGCGACCGCGACGGCGTCGGGGGTGGCGGCGGCCCGTTCCTCCAGGAAGCGGTGGAGGGTGCGGTCGGCCGGGAAGTCGGCCTCGGTGGCGTTGAACTCGCCTGCGATGAGGGCGCGTTCGGTGTCGGTCGGGGACAGCAGCGGGGACAGCAGCTGCGCGGTGTCCTTGAGCAGCGCGCCGCACAGCTCCGCGAAGGAGTCGGCCAGCCGCCGGGCGGTCGCCTCGGTGAACAGCCGTGCGTCGTAGTGGAGTTCGATCCGGCCGGCGCCGCCTTCCGGGCCCGGCCGCAGGTCGAACAGCAGCGGGCAGCCCCGGGCGTCGGCGTCCTGTTCGGTGAGGTCGCCGTCGACGGCGAGCATCAGGTCACCGGGCCGGGTCCGGTCGCGGTCCAGCAGCGCGGACAGCGGGAGGTCGAGGTGGTCCAGGGCCGCCAGGTAGGCGCCGCGCAGCGTGCCGAGCAGGTCCCGTCCGGTGGTCGTGTCCTGGAGTCCGACGCCGACCGGTACGGTGCGCGTGGCGCCCTGGTGCGCGGCGCCGGGGACCGGCAGGAAGACGGTCACCCGATCGCGGTCGGTGGCCCGGGCCGCGAGCAGCGCGAGGACCGCGCCGCCGACCACCCGGAGCAGCAGCGGGTCGCCGTTGGTGAGCGCGCGGGCTGCGGCCACGGTCTGCGGCGCCAGCGGGGCGGTGGCGAGCGGGCGCGGGCCGGTGTGCTTGCGCAGGTGGTCGCGGACCAGGGCGGTCGGTTCGGCCCAGTCGGCCAGGTGCTGCTGCCAGAAGGCCGCCTGCTGCGGGAAGTCCCGCAGGGCGAGCTGGAGTTCGAGGGCGTTGCTCACGAGGTGTCCTAAAAGGAGAAGGTGGCGGCGGCCGGAGCCGCGGTGGGCTCCACGGCCGGGGCGGTGGGCAGGACGGGTCCGGTGGCGTCGGCGAGGATCTCGTCCAGTGCCGCGACGGTCCGGGCGAGCAGGAACCCGGCGGATTGCGCGGTGAACAGCTCCGTGCCGTACTCGAACTCCAGCACCGTTCCTTCGGGGCGCCGGTACGCCTGGAGGTTGAGGTCGAAGCGGCTCGTCCCGGGGTGCGGCAGCGCGACCGCGGCACGCAGGCCGTGCCTGCGCAGGTGGTGCACGCCGAGGTCCTGCAGCGCGAAGAACGCGTCGAACAGCGGGTTGCGGCTGTGGTCGCGGACCGTGACGACCTGGCGGGCCAGCTGCTCGAAGGGGTGGCTCTGGTGGGTGAGGGCGAGGTGGTGCCGGTCGGCGACCCGGCGCAGCAGGTCGGCGAGGGAGTCCCCGGGTTCCAGCCGCAGCCGCAGCGGCACGGTGTTGACGAACATCCCCACCACGCCGTCCAGGTCGGGGTGCACCCGCCCGCTCATCGGGCAGCCGATGGTCAGGTCGAGGCCGCCGGTGATCCTGGCCAGCGCGGCCGCGTAGGCGCTCATCAGCACGGTGAAGTCGGTGACGCCGTGCTGGGCCGCGCACGCCCGCAGCGCCCGGTCGCGGGCGGGCCCGAGCTCCTGGCGCAGCACGGCGCCGCGGGTGGAGCGGACCGGCGGGCGCGGGAAGTCGGTGGCCAGGCCGAGGGCGGGCGGCGGCTCGGGGAAGGTCTCCAGCCAGTACCGCTCGGACTCGGCGAAGGAGCCGGCGGCGGTGTGTTCGGCGAACCACTCGGCGGCGTCGGCGTAGCGGACCGGCGGTGCGGCCGGTTCGATGCCGACGTAGAGGTCGAGCAGTTCGTCGAGGAGCACCTGCAGCGAGACGCCGTCGAAGACGATGTGGTGGACGTCGAGGTACAGCCGGTCGGTGCCGTCGCCCGGCAGCAGGAGTGCGCGTACCAGCGGTGCGGCCGCAAGGTCGAACGGCCGGACGAGCCGGGCGAGCGCCTCGGCGTCGGTCAGCGGCGCGGTCACCACGTCGAGTTCGGCCTCGGCGTGGTCCCGGACCAGCTGCCGGACGTCGTCGCCGTCGGCGTGGAAGGCGGTCCGTAGCGCGTCGTGGCGGCGCAGCAGGCCGGCCAGCGCGGAGCGCAGCCGGTCGGCGTCCAGGGACGGGGAGACCTCGATGCGGACGGGGATGTTGTAGGCCGTGGAGGCGGGGTCGGTCTGCCAGACGGCGTACAGGGCGCGCTGCTGCGGGTGCAGGGCGTAGGAGGCGCGCGGTGCGAGCGCCGGGATCGGGGCGAGTTCGGTCCGGTCGGCCGCCGCGACCTCCCTGGCCATCAGGCGCAGGGTGCGGGCGGCGAAGAGCTGGTGGAAGCCCAGGGTCGCGCCCAGGGTCCGGGCGATCCGGCCGAGCAGCGCGCCGGCGGCGATGGAGTTGCCGCCGGAGGCGAAGAAGTCGTCGTCGGGGCCGATCGCTTCGGGGCCCAGGTGCAGGACCTCGGCCCACAGCCGGGCGAGGCGCTGTTCGTCCGGGGTGCGTTCGCCGGCGGGTGCGGCGGCCCGGGCGGCCGGGGCGGGCAGCCGGGCGGCGTCGACCTTGCCGTTGGCGTTGAGCGGGAGCGCCGGGAGGGGGATCACCTGGTCGGGGCAGAGGTAGGGGGGCAGGGTGCGGCGGAGCCCGTCGAGTACCTCGGCGGCCTCGGTGCCGGCCGCCAGGACGGCGTAGCCGAGCAGGTGGCGGGCGCTGCCGGTGCCGGCCACGACGGTGTGGGCGTCGCGGACGCCGGGGGCCTCCAGCAGGGCGTGGGTGACCTCCTTGACCTCGACCCGGTGGCCGCGGATCTTCACCTGGTCGTCGGTGCGGCCGTGGAAGGAGAGCACGCCGTCGGCGTCCGCGCTGACCAGGTCGCCGGTGCGGTAGTAGCGCTCGCCGTCGAGGTGGACGAAGCGTTCGGCGGTGAGTTCGGGGTTGTGCAGGTAGCCCCTGGCGAGGCCGAGTCCGCCGGTGTACAGCTCGCCGATCCTGCCCGGGGCGGCGGGGCGGCCCTCGGGGGTGACGACCAGGGCGGTGGTCCCGCGGATCGGCCGGCCGATCGGGACGGCGTCGCGGTAGCCGCGCTCGACCGGGAAGACCGTGGTGAAGGTGGTGTTCTCGGTGGGGCCGTAGCCGTTGAGGACGCGCAGTGCCGGGCAGGCCTCGCGGACCAGGTTGACGTGGCGGCAGGAGAGCACGTCGCCGCCGACCAGCAGGGTGCCGAGCCGGGCGAACATGGTGACGTCCTCGTCCACCATCTGGTTGAACAGCGGTGCGGTGAGCCACAGCACGGTGATCCCGGCGTCGTACAGGGTCTGCTTCAGCCGTGCGGGGGTGAGCAGCACCTCCTGGTCGACCAGGTGGAGGGTGGCCCCGGCGAGCAGGGTGCCCCAGATCTCGAAGGTGGCGGCGTCGAACTCGAGCGCGCCGGTCTGCAGGCAGCGGTCGGCGGCGGTGAAGGTGAACCAGTCGGTGTCGCGGACCAGGCGCACCACGCCCGCGTGTTCGACCATCACCCCCTTGGGCCGGCCGGTGGAGCCGGAGGTGTACATCACGTACGCCAGCGGTGATCCGGCGTCGGCCTCCGGGTCGCCGGCGGGGGCCGGCGGTTCGGCGGGGGCCGGGGCCGCGAGCAGCTCGTCCAGGGTGAGCAGCCGGGTCGCGGCGGGTACCGCGTCGCGCAGGGCGCCGGCCGCCGGCGCCGCGCAGAGGATCAGCGGTGGGGCCGCGTCCGCCAGCATCCGGGTGATCCGCTCGGGCGGGAACGCGGGGTTGACCGGCAGGTAGGCGCCGCCGGCCAGCACGACGCCGAGCGTGCCCACCACCGCGTCGACGCCGCGGGGGAAGGCGAGTGCGACCAGTGACTCGCGGCGGACCCCGAGTGCGGCCAGCCGGCCGGCCACCGCCAGGGCCCGGTCGTGGAGTTGGCGGTACGTCAGCCGCTGGTCGCGGTGGACCAGGGCGACGGCGTCGGGGGTCCGCCGGGCCTGTGCCTCGAAGAGTTGGTCGAGGGTCCGGGGGGCGCCGTCCGCGGACGACGAGAATGATGAAGACATGTCACTGCTTTCCACGGCGGTGTGCGCGTCGAACATGGTCTGCGGTCTCACCTCTGGGAGATTTCCACGACGGCCCCGGCACTCTCCCCGACGGGGGCGAACAGCCCGATCTCGCCGAATCTTTCACCCACCCAGTCGTCGTCGTAGACGGAGTCGAGATAGCGTTCCCCGAAATCCGGGGAAATGGCCACGGCGCACACGTCCGGCCGCTCCCCGAGCAGCCGTTGGAAGGCGCCGGCGAGCACCGTTCCGGTGGAGCCGCCGAACAGGAATCCGCGCCGGGCGAGGAATCGGCACATCCGGATCGCGTCGACCTCTTCCACCATCAGGATCTCGTCGACCACCGATTCGTCGGCGATCTCCGGGCGGCGGCCGGTGCCGAGTCCCGGAATGTAGCGCGGCCCGGCCGGCCCGCCGAAGGTGACCGAGCCCACGCTGTCGACCGCGACCACCTTCGCGGGGTGGCCGGCCTCCTTCAGGTAGCGCGCGCACCCGGTGAGGGTCCCGGTCGTCCCGGCGCCGACGAACAGGTACTCCAGGTCCGGGTACGACTTCACGATGGCCGGCCCGGTGCTCCCGTAGTGGGCGAGCCAGTTGTTGTCGTTGGCGTACTGGTTGAGCCAGAACATCGCGGGCTCCGCGGTGCAGCGCTCCTGCACGTACCGGATGCGCGCGCCCAGCAGGCCGCCGACGGGGTCGGGCTCCGACACCACCACGACCTCCGCGCCGAACACCCGCATCAGGCTGGCGTTGCGCGGGCTGCACCGGACGTCGGTGACGCAGACGAAGCGGTACCCCAGGTTGGCGGCGATCGCGGCGACCGCCACCCCGAGGCTCCCCGAGGAGGACTCGATGATCGTCGAGCCGGGCCGGATCCGCCCCTGCTGCTCGGCCGCGGCCAGCATCCCGGCGGCGGCCTTCGCCTTGACGGAACCGGCGAAGTTGAATCCCTCGCACTTCAGCGCCAGCGTCCTGCCGAAAGCCGGTGAGAGGTCGACGAATATGTCGTCGAGGACCAGGTCCTGCGGCGCCCGGATACCGGATTCCCCACCCGCGGGCGAAAAGGTCAAATCAGTGTGCGGAACCATGTGATACGCCACCAGATCCTTTATCCGGGGCACCCGGTCCGCATGGTCGGGATGCGCTCCGGGTAAATGTGCGTCGGGTAATGCCACTGCACGGCCGCAAAAGATCTTCCCGCAAGTCCCGCCCGCCTGGCAATGTCGATTTGTCCGGATGCGGCCACTTGGCATGTACCTACCCGCGTAGAGTGTGACCAGCCTCACAGGTCGAACCGGTGGCGCGCCCACCCCTGCACCCGGGCGGACACCGGGCCGCCACCGCCGCGCTCCTGAACGACCGTCAACCGGCCACCCGGGGCGGTGGATCGGTCCAGCTCACCCCCGCCGGGGCGGCCGGACGCCCGGGCCCGCCGCAGCTCTACCACCCGTCACTCGCGCCACGGTCGAGCACCCGGCCGACACCGGGCCCGACGGCCTCGGCATTCCGCCCCCCCGGGGGGGGCGATTTCCGGCGCTACTCGCCCTCGCCCTCCAGTGCCGCCACCAACTGCGGCAGGCTGCCGTCGGCCACGATGAGGGCGAGGTGGTCGTGGTAGTCCCGGCTGCTGACGATCAGCCCGTCACGGACCCGCAGCACCTGGATGTTGGCGGTCTCGAAGGTCCGCCCGGTCGCCCGGTGGTGCACCCGGTAGTCGAACTCGGCGACGACGATCTCGGGGTCCCCGGTCTCCCGGAGGACGATGTTCAAGGGGGTCAGCTCCACCGGCGAGACCGCCGCGACCTGGGCGAACCGCTCCCTGAGCGCGGCCCGCCCCACGGTCAGGCGCGGACCGGCCGGCTCGAAGACGGTCTCCACCACGGCATCCTCGGCGTACAGGTCCGCCAGCTCCGTGTACCGCCCTTCGCCGATGCCCTCGATCAGCTTCCCGAAGACCTCGCGCGGCAACGGCTTCTCGGACATGTTCTCGGGCATGACGAACCTCCAGGGGGATCCACGGTCAGAATCGGACTATCAACTCCGTTTAACGATACGGACCAGCCAGTCCGGTTGTCCAGGAGGCCGACACGGGCTGGGGACAGCCTCCGCACCGACCCGGGTGCCAGCACGATGGGCTGACGGTCCGACAGCCCGGCACGCTGGACCGGAACGTCCACGGGAACGGGAACGGCAGGGAGAGCGATGAGGGTGCGTACGGGGGCCACGGCACTGTGGGTGGGGATCTGCGCGGCGGCGGTGGCGGGCGCGTTGCCGTCGGCGGCCGCCGCCGAGCGGGTTCCGGCCCCCGCCGGGCTGCGGGCGGCCGTCGAACGGACGGTCGCGGACGGCTTCCCGGGAGCCGTGGCGTACGCCAGGCAGGGCGGGCGGGAGACCCGGCTCGCGGCCGGGCTCGCGGACCGGGCGAGCGGCGAGCGGGCCCGCCCGGACCAGCGGTTCCGGATCGCCAGCAACACCAAGTCGTTCGTCTCGACGGTGCTCCTGCAACTGGAGGGCGAGGGCCGGCTCTCGCTGGACGACAGCGTGGAGAGGTGGCTGCCCGGCGTGGTCCGGGGGAACGGCAACGACGGGAGCGCCGTCACCGTCCGGGAGCTGCTCAACCACACCTCGGGCGTCTACGACCCCACCGAGGAACCGGAGTTCTTCGCCCCCTACCTCGAGCGCCACGCCTGGGGCTACGTGTACACCCCGCGCGAGGTGGTCGCCCGCGCGGTCCGGCACGCGCCGTACTTCGCGCCCGGCACCGGCTGGCGGTACTCCAACACCAACTACCTGCTCGCCGGCCTGGTGATCGAGGCGGTCACCCGTCACAGCGCGCCGTCCGAGATCCAGCACCGGATCCTCGACCCGCTCGGCCTGCGGAACACCTCCTTTCCCGTGACCGACCCGGACATCCACGGCCCGCACCTGCACGGCTACGACCTCACCGGACGCGACGTCACCCGGTTCAGCCCGTCGTACGACTGGACCGCCGGCGCGATGATCTCCACCGTCGACGACCTGGCCCGCTTCCACCGGGCCCTGTTCGGCGGCGGGCTGCTGCCCCCCGCGCAGCAGCGCGAGCTCCTGACCACGGTGCAGTTCCCCGGCACGGTGGCGTACGGCCTCGGCGTGCAGCGCGGGGAGGTGGCGTGCGGACCGGGGCCCGGCACCCCGCCGGTCCCGGTCTGGGCGACCGACGGCGGCGGGCCCGGCTTCACCAGCGTGGCGCTCAGCACCGCGGACGGTGAGCGGCAGCTGGTCCTCGCCGTCAACGTCTACGACCTCGGCGCGGACCTGAAGGGCGAGCCGCCCTTCCCCAGGAGCGAGGGGCTGGTGCAGGCGCAGAGCGCCGCCCTGTGCGGCTGACACGGCCCCAGGTCGCCACCGGGGCCTCGCGCGACGGGGTCGGGCGTCAGCGCGGCCGGCTGTGGGCGCGGGCCTCGGCGGCGGCCTTCAGGTCGTGCAGCCAGCCGTCGAGGCCCTGCCGCAGGAGCGCGGTCGCGGTGGTGACGTCGGCATCGACCTGGGGTCCGCGGTGGGTCTCCTCGGTGGTCACCCGGACCCCGCCCCCGACCGGGGTGAAGGTCCACACGTGGACGCCGTCGATCCGCAGCCCGGCACCGGTCGCCGGGCCGGTCCAGCGGATGCAGGAGTCGCGCCGGAGCTGCTGGACGGTCGAGGTGATCTCCAGGACGGTGGCGGGGGTCGACGGGGTGGCGGGCACCGGGATCGTCCACCGGAACGCCGAACCCGCGTGGAGCGGGCCTGCGTCGAGCCGCTCCGCGGTCCGCACCGGCGCCTGCCAGTCCGGCCAGCGCTCCACGTCGGTCTGCAGCTGCCAGACGGTGGACAGCGGAGCATGGACGACGGTCTCGGCCCGGTGGCGGACCAGGGCGTCGGGGTCGACCCCGCGCCCCCGGCAGGTCAGGGACGCGCCGGGACGGGCGGCGGGCGGTGCGGCGGCGGCGGCGGGCACGGCGACAGCGCACAGGAGGCCGAGGGCGAGCGGGACGGCGAACAGGGCGTTGCGGGTGCCGGACATGGGGATCCCCCGAATGGCTAGATGCTTGAGCGCTCGTTAGACGTTCTAACGTTAGCCCGGCGGGGAGTCAAGAGATGCCGGCGGAACGGGCTCAGGCGGCCGGCCGGGTCTGCGCGACGGCGGGGCCGATCGGGACCACGGCCTCGTCCGTGTGGACCAGGAAGGTCAGGGTCTCCTGGAAGTACAGCTCGATGCGGTCCGTGTCGTGGGCGAGGTAGCCGATCGACAGGTCCTGGCCGAGCTGGAGGGTGAAGTCGCCGCCGCGGGTGGACAGCAGGAACGCGCCGTCGATGGCCGGCGCCCAGACGATCTCGCCGTCGAGCAGCCGCCGCAGGTGCTCGTGGATCGGGTAGCCGTGGTCCGAGGTCTCGCTGACCGCCGTGTAGGCGTCCGCGCTGAGCGCGAGCGTGTACGCGCCGCCGACGCCGGCCAGCCGCAGCTCGCTGACCGCCCGGCTGACCACGTCCGGGTAGTCGCGGGGGTCGGCGGGCAGGGTCAGCGCCGGGTTGCTGGAGGCGCCGCGCAGACCGGTGATGCCGGCGGCCGGGTAGCCCTCGAACACGGCCCGGTCCTCGGCGAAGGCCATCCGCTGGGCGGCCTCCTTGACCGGTCCCCAGTCGGCGTCCTGGGCGCCCCGGGCCACCGCGTCGACCTGCAGCCGGTCCACGGTGAACGGGACCCGCAGCTCCACCACCGGACGGGTGCGGCGCAGCCGGGCCCGGACGCCGGCGGCCGGGGTCTCGATGTCGTCCAGGTGGCCGGTGTTGACGGCCGCCAGCTCCGGCCCGGCCGGCTCGGGTACGTCCACCAGGCGGCGGGCCGCGACGTGCCGGGTGAAGGTGCGGCGGGCCTCCTCCTCCAGGTCGGCCCAGGCGGCGGCGGAGATCGGGGCGAGTTCGCGGTGCAGGTTGTCCATGGGGCGTTGCTCCTGTTCCTGGCTCCGGTGCCGACCGGTGCTGACCGGCGGTGGACGGGTGGGGCTGCGGGCGCGCCGCTCGGCTGCCGGCGGCTGCTAACGGCCGCTCAGGCCGCCGATGCCCAGCGAGCCGTGGGCCGCCCCCGCCGGCCGCTCCTCCTGCGCGAGTTGCTGCAGCAGGCCGGCCGGCGGTGCGAAGAAGAGCGTGCCGGTGACCGCGGTGGAGAAGTCGAGGATCCGGTCGTGGGTGGCCGGCCCGTCGCCGAGGAACATGTGCCGCAGCATCTCCTCGGTGACGGCGGGGGTGCGGGCGTAGCCGATGAAGTAGGTGCCGAACTCGCCGCTGCCGGGGCTCCCGAACGGCATGTTGTCGCGCAGGATCCGGCGCTCGGTGCCGTCCGGGTCGGTGATGGTGTTGAGGTCGACGTGCGAACCGGGTGCGTCGATCTCGATGTTGGTGAGTTTGCGGCGGCCGACGATCTGTTCCTGCTGCTCGACGGTCAGCCGGTTCCAGGCGTCGAGGTCGTGCAGGTACTTCTGCACGATCACGTACGAGCCGCCCGCGAACCGCGCGTCCTCGGCGCCGACCAGGACCGCGTCCGAGGCGTCGCCGCCGGTCGGGTTCTCCGTGCCGTCGACGAAGCCGAGCAGGTCGCGCTGGTCGAGGTAGCGGAAGCCGGTGACCTCGTCGGCGACGGCGACGGCACCCCGCAGCCTGGTCATGATCTCGCTGCCCAGCGAGAAGCACAGGTCCTGCCGGGTGGCGCGGAGGTGGAACAGCAGGTCCCCGGGGGTGGCCGGGGCCCGGTGGCGGGCGCCGCGCAGCTCCTGGAAGGGGTGGAGCTCGGCCGGGCGGTCGCCGCCGACCAACCGGTCCCAGGCCTGGGAGCCGATCGACGCGACCACGCTCAGCTGCCCGTCGGGGTACCCGAAGCCGACGGCCCGCTGGAGGCCGTCGAGGTCCGCGAGCAGCTCCCGGACCACCGGCTCCCCGCCCGGGTCGACGGTGAGCACCAGGAACAGGGAAGCGCTGGTCAGCGGGCTGAGCACGGACTGCGGCGTCGGCATGCGCACCATCGTGGCACGGGTGCCCGGCCCGCGGGCGGGGGCGCGCGTGGCCCCGGTCCCGATTGCGCCGGCGGGAGTGCGGGCGGTGGGGCCCGCGGCCGTGATGTGCCGGTTCAGGTGCTATACACCGGGTATGCCCAGTTCGCCACCGCCGCCCTCAGCCGGACCCGGGCACCGCCTGCGGGCCGGGGCGGCCGCCGCGGCCCGGGCGCTCTCGCCGCGTGGGGCGCTCGCCCTCGGCCGGGGGGACGGCTCGCTGCTGTTCGCCGCCCGGGCGGCGCTGGCGATGGCGTTGGTGGCGGCGCCGCTGGTGGCGGCCGGGCGGGCCGCGCTCGCCCCGTACGCAATGCTCGGTTCCTTCACCACCACATTCGGCCGCGGCATGCCCTATCCCCGCCGGGCCCGGGTGCTGGCGGTGGTCGCGCTGGCGATGACGGCCTGCGTCGGGTGCGGTTCGGCGCTCGCCGCGGGGGCCGATCCGCAGGCGGGCGGGGCGGGCGCCCCGCCGGG
>NZ_JAIZ01000819.1:53784-54377 GCF_000710465.2 Kitasatospora sp. MBT63
GCGAAACTGGTGTGCGACGCGACCCGGCTGGGCGGGCTCGGCGCGGTGCTGCTGCTGTTCGCGTTCGCCGTGGCGGCCAACGGCTCACCGGCCTGGTCCGAGGTCGGCCCGCACACGGCGCTGGCGGCGGCGGGCGCCGCGGTGGCCTGGGGGCTGGCGCTGGCGGGGTGGTTCTGGCGCCCCGACCGTCCGGAGCGGTTCGCGGTGGCGGCGGCGCTGCGCGAACTCGCGGCGCTGGTGGACGACCTCGGTGCGAACGTCACCGGCGGGCGGTCGCGGCACCGGGCGACCGCCGCGGTCGTCGAGGCGTACCACTGCCTGGGGCTCGCTCCCCCGGTCGCGGGCGTGCGGGAGGAGCGCGGCGGGGTGTGCGTCCGGCTCGCCGACTTCTCCTGGTCGCTGCTGATCAGCTCTGCGGGGCGGGCCCCGGACGGGTGCGCCGCCCTGGCGGGGAGTCTGCGGCGCCAGGTGCGGCTGCTCGGCGACCGGCGCGGGCGCGTACCGGTGCTGCTGCCGGAGCTGTCGCCGCCTGCCCCGGACGCTGCGGCCCGCGGTCCGGCGGGCGCCGGGGCCGCGGCGGACGCCCTCGCCGC
>NZ_JAIZ01000820.1 GCF_000710465.2 Kitasatospora sp. MBT63
CTGCGCGCCGGCGACAAGGTCCTGCTCAAGCACACCACCCGCACGGTGCGCGCACTGGTCAAGGAGATCACCTACCGGATCGACATCGACTCGCTGGAGCAGCGCACCGGCACCGACGGACTCCACGTCAACGACATCGGCCACGTCGTACTGCGCACCGCCGAGCCGCTGGCCCTCGACGACTACCGCACCAACCGCCGGACCGGATCGTTCCTGCTGATCGACCCGGCCGACGGCACCACCCTCACCGCCGGCATGGCGGGCGAGGCCTTCGACACCGTA
>NZ_JAIZ01000821.1 GCF_000710465.2 Kitasatospora sp. MBT63
CGGACGGCGGCGAGGCGGCGGAGTACCTGGAGCCGCGCTTCGACCACCGGGGTTTCCCGCGCCACCGGGCTCCCGCCGCCGGCCGTTCGCTGGCGGTGCGTCAACGGGTGGTGACCACCGGCGTGCTGGCGGCCGTGCTGACCGCCCCGGTGGTGGCGCTCTGGGCCGCCCAGCAGGACGGCGGCGGGTCGGACTCCACAGCGGCGATCTCGTCGGTACGGGTCGGCTCCTCCCCGGTCGGCGGTGCGGCACTGCCCGCGGTCCCGGTACCGCCGGTGGTGGTGCCCGCCGTGCCGGGCTCGGTCGCCGGTGACCTGCAGTTGGCCGGTGTGGCGACTGCAGAAACGTCCCTCCCCACGGTTCGGGGAGTCGCGGTGCCCGTGCCGGCCCGGGTCCCCGCGACGGGCACCTTGACGCCGTGGTCGGCCGTCACCGACGCCTCCGCCGTGTCCGACGCCGCCGACCAGCAGCAGACCGGCCGGCTCACCGTGGACGCCCGGGAGTACGGCAGCCGAACCGTCCTCACCCTGACCAACTCGGGCGGCGACGCGATCACCTGGCACGCCGTGCTGGACGCCGACTGGCTGCGCCTCAGCCGCGACTCGGGCACCCTGGCGCCCGGCCAGCGGATCACGGTGACGGTCACCGTCGACGAGGCACGGGTGCCGGCCGGACCGTGGACGGCACGGATCGCGCTGCCGCCCTCCGAGGCGGTGGTCACCCTGGAGGGCGGCCCGCGGAGCCCCGGCGGAGACGGTCAGGCCACCGGTCCGGCTCCCACGGATCCGCCCCCGGCCACCCCCACCGACGGCCCGTCGTCCACCCCCACCT
>NZ_JAIZ01000822.1:0-511 GCF_000710465.2 Kitasatospora sp. MBT63
GTACGTCGCCGCCGCGGTCACCACCCTCGCCGAGCACGGTCCGCTGCCCGACCACAGCCTGCGCCACGGTGAGGCCGGGGTGCTCGAACTGCTGCTGGCCGCCTCCCCGCAGGGCGCCGTGACGGGCCTGACGGCGGGCCGGGCCGGCACCCTGCTGACCGCCCTGGACCGGTACGGGCCGCGCTGCGCCACCCCCGACGCCGTCGCCGTCCCCGGCCTGCTCGGCGGTCTGGCCGGGATCGGGTACGCGCTGCTGCGGCTGGCCTTCCCGGCCCGCACCCCCTCGGTGCTGCTGCTGGATCCCCCCGACTCTCCGGCCCCGCGCACCCCGGCGCCGTCGGAGCCCACCGCACCATCCGCCTCGAACGGGAGAAGCCTGTGAACGCATCGACGCTGGTCGCCCTCTGGAAGGACCCGGCCGCCCGCGCCGGCTCGGACGTCCGCCACCCCGCCGGGGAGATCCGGCTCACCGCGGCGGGCGGCCCGCCGGCCGCCCGCCGCGCCCCCCTGC
>NZ_JAIZ01000822.1:592-4200 GCF_000710465.2 Kitasatospora sp. MBT63
GACCGGTTCCGCGACCGGGACCAGCCAGGAGACCATGGACACCACCACCTCCGAGATCACCGTGACGAGCCTGTCCTTCCACTGACGACCCGTCGCTGACCCGACGTCAGGAGCCGCTCGGAGGACCGGTATCCACCATGGTGGAAACCCGGCCCGATCCGTTAGCCTCCGTGGATGCTCATCACATCGCCGGTGGTCATCGGACGTGCCCGGGAGCTCGGGCTGCTCGGGGCGGGCCTCGCCGCCGCCCAGCGGGGCGAGGGCCGCGCCGTCTTCCTGCTCGGCGAGGCCGGGATCGGCAAGTCCCGGCTGGCCGCCGAGTGCGCCTACCGGGCGGTCGCGGACGGCACCGTGGTGCTCCGCGGCCGCGCCGGCTCCAGCGGCGCACCGGTACCGTTCCGGCCGATCACCGAGGCGCTGCTGGCGCTGTTCCGGATCGGCGGCCCGCCGCAGGACCCGGCCCTGGCCCCGTACCGGCCGGCGCTGGCCGCACTGGTCCCGGAGTGGCGCGGCACCGCCGACCCCGAGGTGACACCCTCGCTCACCGAGACCGCCGAGGCGTTCCTGCGGCTGCTGGCCGCCGTCGGGCGCGGCCCGGCCGGCCGGCGGCCCGCCGGCTGCCTGCTGATCGTCGAGGACCTGCACGACGCGGACGCCGAGACCCTGGCGGTGGTCGACCACCTGGTCGACAACCTCGCCGGCCTGCCGGTCCAGCTGGTCGCCACGCTGCGCTCCGGGGCCGGCCCGGCCGCCGAACTCGCCCACGCCGCCGGTGCCCGCCGCGCCGCCGACCTGGCCGAGCTGCGCCCGCTCGCCCCGGCCGAGGTCCGGGCGCTGGCCGAGTCCTGTCTGGCCGCACCGGCCGGCGGCCTGCCGGAGACGGTCACCGCCCGGCTGGTCCGGGACTGCGGCGGGAACCCGTTCGTCGTCGAGGAGCTGCTCAGCGGCATGGTCGCCGCCGGGGTGATCCGCCAGGACGGGCAGCAGGGCTGGCAGGTCGGCGGCGACCTGGGCATCGAGGTCCCCACCACCGTAGTGCGCAGCGTCGCCCAGCGGGCCGCCCGGCTGGACCCGGCCGCCCGTGAACTGCTGTACGCCGCGGCCGTGCTGGGCCGGCGGTTCGCGCTGCCGGTGCTGCAGCTGGTGACCGGGCTGGACGACCGCAGCCTGCTGATCCACCTGCGCGCGGGCATCGACGCCCAGCTGATCTCCCCCGGCGGTCCGGTCGCCGACTGGTACGAGTTCCGGCACGCCCTGACCACCGACGCGCTGCTGGCCGCGCTGCTGCCGGTCGAGCGGGCCGCGATAGCCCGGCGCGCGGCCGAGGCGGTGGAACAGGCCCACCCGGGGCTGCCCGGCGAGTGGCGCCACCTGGTCGCGGTGCTGCGGCAGACCGCCGGGGACACCGCGGCCGCCGGGCTGCTGTTCGCCGAGGCCGGCCGCGGCGCGCTGGCCGGCGGCGCCGTCAGCTCCGCGGTGTCGCTGCTGGAACGCGCGCACGGCCTGATCGCCCCGGACGACGGACCGGAAGGCCCGGGGCCGGACGGCGGGCCGGCGGTCGGCAGCGTCGGGGAGCGCCCGGCGGCCCCCGAGGACGCCACCGCCGTCCTGGAGAGCCTGGTGTTCGCGCTGGTGGAGACCGGCCGGCTGGACCGGGCGCTGGCGCTGGCCGAGACCGTCCCGGTCGGCGGCCCGGGCGCACTGGACGACGCCCGGACGGCGGCCCTGCACACCCGGCTCGCCTGGGCCGCCGTCTCGGCGGGCCGGCCCGCCGACGCGGCCGCCCAGGTGGCGCTGGTGCGCGCCCTGCTCACCCGCTTCGACGGCTCCGCGCACACGCCCGCCCTGGACGTGGTCGAGGCCCACCTGGTCCTCACCGCCGCCCCCGCCGAGGGCGCCGCCGCCGACCGGACGGCCGAGGCCCAGCGGCTGGCCCGGCGCGCCGCCGAGCAGGCCGAACGGGCCGGACTCCCGGAGGTCGCCTGCCAGGCGTGGCAGTTGCTGGCGATGCTGGAGCGCCGGCACGGCTTCGACCGGGCCGACGCCTGCCTGGAGCGGATCCTCGCGCTCGCCGTCCAGGAGTCGCTGCCGACCTGGCAGGTCGACGCGCTGCTGCGGCTCGGCGTCAACGAGTTCATGCGCAGCGGCTCCTCGGCCCAGCTCGAACGGGCCCACCGGGCGGCGCTAGGCCTCGGGGCGCTCGGCCTGATGCACACCGCCGAGGCCACCTTGGCCATGCAGGCCGTGCTGCGCGGCGAGTACCGGGCCGCCGGCGAGCTGACCGACCGATGTCTGGAGGCGACCGCGGGCCTGCGCAACGTCGACCACCACCAGTTCGTGCTGCTCACCCGGGCCGCCGTCGCCGCCCACCAGGGCCGCCGCCCCGAGATGGAACGCGAACTCGACCGGTTCCGCCGCTGGGACGGCGACCGCTCGCTGCAGCTCCCGCTGGCGTACGGCAACTGCCGGGCGGTCTGCGCGCTGCTGGAGGAGGACCGGGACCGGGCGCTCACCGAACTGGAGCACGCCCGGCTGTGGGAGGAGCAGAACCCGACCGTCTTCTACCTCAACGGCCGCTACGGGCTGCGCCCGCTGCTGCGCGCGCTGGCCGGGCTCGCCGACCCGGCCGAACACACCGCCGCGGCCGCCGACCCCGCCGCCGGGCTGCTGTGGAACCGGCAGTTCGAGCGGCTCGCGCACGCCGTCCACGAGGGCCGGGCCGGACGCCACGACGCGGCCGCGCTGGCCGTCGAGGAGGCGGTCACGGCGGGCCGGCCGTTCCTGATGGCCCGCCACCTGGGGCTGCGGCTGGTCTCGGAGGCGGCGCTCGCGGACGGCTGGGGCGACCCGGTGCGCTGGCTGCGCACCGCGGAGGAGTACTTCCACGGTGCCGCGGTCCCGGCGGTCGCCAACGCCTGCCGCCACCTGCTGCGCCGGGCGGGCGCCAGCGTCCCGCAGCGCCGCACCGGCGCCGACCGGGTACCCGCGGAGCTGCGCCGGCAGGGTCTGACCGTGCGCGAGCACGAGGTGCTGCTGCTGGTCGCGCAGCGGCTGGGCAACCAGGAGATCGCGGCCCGGCTGCACATCTCCCCGCGCACCGTGGAGAAGCACGTCGCCAGTCTGCTCACCAAGACCGGCCGTCCGCACCGCACCGCCCTGAGCGACTTCGCAGCGGCCGCCACAGCCGGGCCGGCGGGTCTCCCGTCGCCGCCCCGGCTGGTGCGCTGAGCGCCACCGGCGCCCGGCGCCCGGCGCCCGCTCAGTCGGCCGCCCCGGGCGGCCGGGGGGTGGTGCCGTACGGGCGGTGCTCCGGGCCGGCGGCGCCGCGCCGGGGGTCGCCGCCGGAGGCCAGCCGGGACACCACCTCGGTGAGTTCGTCGCAGGCCTGCTGGATCTTGCGGTGGGTGTTCTGCCGTTCGGCGACGATCGCGGCCAGCAGCAGCCCGGTCAGCGCCGCCGAGCCGTTCAGCGCCTGCAGCGTGACCATCTGGTGCAGCACGCTCTGCCCGGCGAACGGCCCGGCGTCCTCGGTCGCGGCGGTGATGGTCAGCACGGAGGCCGCCAGCACGCACGGCGCGGCCCCGGCCAGCTCGAACCGCAGGGCCGCC
>NZ_JAIZ01000822.1:4284-16922 GCF_000710465.2 Kitasatospora sp. MBT63
GATCAGCGGAAAGACCAGGAACAGCAGGTCGAACGGGCTGCGCGCGGCCACGTACCCGACCACGACGGTCACGGCCAGCAGGACTGCGGGCTCCAGCCAGCGGGGCCGCATCTCGGCGCCGGGCAGCCGGAAGCGGTGGGCCGCCAGCAGGACCGGCGCGACCACCAGCACGCCCATCGCGTCGCCGACCCACCAGGCCGACCAGGTCGCCCAGAACTCCTCGCCGGTCAGGGAGCCGCCGACCAGCAGGGTGGTGCTGCCGACGGTGGCACTGATCAGCATCCCGGCCAGCGCACCGAGGAACACCAGCGCCACCCCGTCGCGCAGCCGGTCCAGCTCGGGCCGGAAGCCCGCCCGGCGCAGCGCGAGGCAGGCGCAGACCGGCGCCAGCGTGTTGCCCGCGGTGATCGCCAGGGCGCCGGCGTCCACCGACCCGATGCTGGCGATCACCAGCAGCGCCCCGGCGGCGACACCCGGCCACAGCCGCAGGCCGTACAGCAGCAGGGCGGTCACGGCGATGCCGGTGGGCGGCCAGAGCGGGGTGACCCGCGCGCCGGCCACCACGACCTGCTCCAGCAGGCCCAGCCGTCCGGCCGCGAAGTAGGCCGCCGCGACGGCGGCCGCCTGCAGGACCACCTTGAGGCCGCGGGACGCGTCGATTCTCACCATCCCGGACATCAGACCGCGCGGGCGGCCCGCGGGCGGGCGTGACACGCGCGGGCCCGGGCGGGCACTTCCACGGGACGGCGACCGCCGGCGCCCTACCGGGCCGCCGGGTCGTCGCGCAGCACCAGCACGGCGGCGTCGTCGGTGTGGCCGGTCAGCTCCGCGACCTTGATCACCTCGGCGGCGAGCTGGTCCGGCTCTGCCCGGACCCCGGCCCTGACCACCCGTTCCACCTCCGCGAGTCCCTCCTCGACGGAGAAGGAGGGGCCCTCCACCACGCCGTCGGTGACCAGGACGTAGGCGCCGTCGGTGGGCACCCGGTGGCTGACCACCGGGTAGTCCTCGCCCGCCAGGATGCCGAGCGGCAGTCCGCCGGAGTCGTCCCAGGCGACCCCGCCCCGGCCGTCGGGGCCCGCCCACACCGCGGGGACGTGGCCGGCCCGGGCCACCGTGAGGTCGCCGTGCTCGGGGTCGAAGCGCAGGAAGGTGCAGGTCGCGAACAGTCCGAAGTCGAGTGAGACCAGCAGGTCGTTGGCGTGCCGCAGCACCTCGCCGGGGTCGACGGCGAAGGAGGCGACGGCCCGCAGGCCGACCCTCAGCTGTCCCATGAAGGCGGCGGCCTCCACGTCGTGGCCCTGGACGTCGCCGATCGAGAAGGCCAGCGCGCCGTCCGGCAGCCGGAACCCGTCGTACCAGTCGCCGCCGATGTCCAGGCCGTTGCGGGCGGGCGCGTAGCGGGCGGCGGTGCGCAGTCCGGGGCAGCGCGGCAGCGCGGCGGGCAGCAGTTCGCGCTGGAGCGCCTCGGCCAGTTCGACCCGGGCCCGCTGCATCTCCGCGCGTTCCAGGGCCTGGGCGGTGAGCCGGCCGAGTTCGCTCAGCAGGTCGTCGGCGCTCGCGGGACGGTCGGGACGGCGTCGCACACTGACCCTCCGGGAGCTCGGTCTGCCGGGCCGCGGCCGCCTCGTCCGTCGCCGCGCCAAGCCGTACGGTCATGCTATTTCCGCCGCCCGCGCCCTGCCCGCCCGTATCGCTGCGGCCCCCGGGCCGGGCCGGCGCGCAGTGACCATCCGGGTGTGAGATCGCCTCTCCCCCGCTGGCGCGGCCGGCTCGGGGGAAGGAGACAGGAATGCCAGCGCTCACCGAGACACTGACCGACCGGGTACGGCGGCGCCTGAGGGACCCCGTCGTCGTGCTGACGATCCGGGCGACCGTCGCGGCCACCATCGCGTACGCGGTCGCGGTGCAGCTCAGCAGCGAGCCGGCCCCGCTGACCGCACCGCTGACGGCGCTGCTGGTGGTCCAGGTGACGCTGTACTCGACGCTCACCACCAGCATCCGCCGGGTGAACTCGGTGGTGGTCGGGGTGCTGATCGCCATCGGGTTCAGCTCGGTGATGGGCCTGTCCTGGTGGAGCCTGGGGCTGATCATCCTCGCCTCGCTGACCATCGGGCAGTTCGTCCGGGTCGACGAGTTCGTCAACGAGGTGGCGATCAGCGCGATGCTGGTGCTCGGCGTGACCCGGCTCGCCTCGCAGGCCTGGGACCGGGTGCTGGAGACCCTGATCGGCGCGGTGGTGGGTCTGCTGTTCAACCTGGTGTTCGCGCCGCCGGTGTGGGTGGACACCGCCGGCGAGTCGATCGAGGACCTCGCCCGGCGCGCCCGCCACCTGCTGCTGCGGATCGGCGAGGAGCTGGGCGGCCCCACCCCGGTGGAGCGGGCCGCGGCCCGGCTGCACGAGGCCCGCGCCCTCGACCAGGCCATCGCCGACGTGGACGGCGCGCTGCGGCAGGCCGAGGACAGCCTGCGGCTGAACCCGCGGATCAGCGAGGGCCTGCTGTCGCGGCTGGTGCTGCGCACCGGGCTGGACACCCTGGAGATCTGCGTGGTGGTGGTGCGGGTGCTGGCCCGTTCGCTGACCGACCTGGCCAAGCGCCGCGGCGCGGACGAGGCGCTGTTCCCGCCGGACGTGGCGCTGGCCCTGGAGGAGCTGCTGGCGCACGTCGGC
This sequence comes from Kitasatospora sp. MBT63, assembly GCF_000710465.2. GTDB lineage: Bacteria > Actinomycetota > Actinomycetes > Streptomycetales > Streptomycetaceae > Kitasatospora. Next base: position 6,956 of record NZ_JAIZ01000822.1, read on the forward strand.
GGGGCGCTGGTCAGCTTCTCGGTGCTGGTCAGCACCCAGGTGAGCCGCAACGCGGAGGAGGCGGAGGCCCGGCTGGCGGCGGAGCTGGCGGCCGCCTGGGCGAGCCGGGAGAACGTCGCGCAGATGCTGCTGCGCCGGGTGCAGGAGCACCCGAAGGCGTGGCAGCTGCACGGGTCCCTGCTGGCCGAGGTGGACCGGATCCTGGACGAGCTGGACCTGGAGCACCGCAGCCGCAGGCTGATGGAGGAGCTGGACCGGGCGTCGGTGGCCAACCGGGAGATGTTCACCAGGCTCGGCCGGCTGCGGCGGTTCGCCCGCGGCGAGGGCCTGCGGCGCCGCAGCGCCTGAGCCGCCCTACCCGGCGCCGCCCGGGACCTCCTGCTCGGTCCAGATCGCCTTGCCCTGGTCGGTGTAGCGGCTGCCCCAGCGGCTGGTCAGCTGGGCGACCAGGTAGAGGCCGCGGCCGCCCTCGTCGGTGACCCGGGCGCGGCGCATCCGGGGCTGGGTGCTGCTCGGGTCGGAGACCTCGCAGATCAGCCGTTCCGCGCGGATCAGCCGGACGCCGACCGGGCCGCCGCCGTACCGGATCGCGTTGGTGACCAGCTCGCTGACCACCAGTTCGGTGGTGAACGCCAGCTCGTCCAGTCCCCAGGCCTCCAGCTGGGCGGTGACCGACTCGCGGACCCGGGCGACGGCGGCCGGGTCGGGTTCGACGTCCCAGGCGGCGGTGTCGCCCGCGGGCAGCACCCGGGTCCGGGCGAGCAGCAGGGTGACGTCGTCGGACTGGCGGTGCGGCGGCAGGCTCTCGGTGATCTCCCGGCCGGCCTCGGCGAGGGGGCGGGTGGTGACCGAGGCGCGGCCGAGCCGGGTCCGCAGTTCGGCCATGCCGTCGTCCAGGTCGCCGTCGCCGCCGCCGATCAGTCCGTCGGTGTACAGCACCAGCACGCTGCCGGCGGCCGGTTCGATCTCGGCCACCTCGAACGGGAAGCCGCCGACGCCCAGTGGCGGCCCGGGGCTGAGTTCGACGTACCCGATGGCGCCGTCCGGGTGAACCACGGCGGGCGGCGGGTGTCCGGCGCTGGCCATCACGCACCGCCCGGACACCGGGTCGTACACGGCGTACAGGCAGGTCGCGCCGGCCGGGGCCGGTTCCCGGCGGATCCCGCCGCCGTCCTGGTCGTCGGCCTCCACCACCAGCTGCGAGACCAGGTCGTCCAGGTGCACCAGCAGTTCGTCCGGGCCGAGGTCCAGGTCGGCGAGGGTGCGTACGGCAGTGCGCAGCCGGCCCATGGTCGCGGTGGCCTCCAGGCCGTGGCCGACCACGTCGCCGACCACCAGGGCGATCCGCGCGGAGGACAGCGGGATCACGTCGAACCAGTCGCCGCCGACCCCGCCGTCGGTGTCGGTGGGCAGGTAGACGCTGGCGGTGACGGCCGCGGGGGTGTCGGTCGCGGCGGGCGGCAGCAGGCTGCGCTGGAGGCTGACGGCGGCCCGGTGCTCACGGGTGTAGCGGCGGGCGTTGTCGAGGGCCAGCGACGCCCGGGAGGCGATCTCCTGGAGCAGTTCCAGGTCGGTGCTCTCGTAGCGGTCGCCGGTCGGGTCCCGGTAGGCGCGGATCCGGCCGAGCAGGATGCCGCGGGCGCGCAGCGGGGCGGACATCGTCGGGCGGCCGTCCGCGGTGCTGGTGGCAGCGGGAACGGCGGCGCCGGCGGCCTCCACGTACACGGTGGTCCCGGTCGGCGGTTCCACGGTGTCGGGGCCGACCGCGGCGGTGCGGCGCAGGCTGAGCAGTCCGGCGGCGTCGGGCAGCGGGTCGTCGCCGTTGAAGACCGCCTCGGCGACCTCGACCACGGCCGCGTCGGCGAGCCCCGGAACCAGGACGGCGACCAGGTCCACGCAGGTACCGGTGACGGACAGCGAGCCGCCGAGCGCGGCGGTGGCCCGGTGCAGCAGTTCGAGGCGCCGGCGTGAGCGGCCGAGTTCGGTGACGTCGGTGAACAGCGCGGTCACCCCGATCGGCTTCTCGCCGTCGGCCTGCAGCCGGAACGCGGAGATGCCCATCACCCGTCCGCCGCGCGGGTCGAGCACGGTCCGCACCAGGGCCTCGGGCAGCACCAGCGGCCGGCCGCTCTCCAGCACGTCCCGCAGCAGCACCTCGATCGCCTCGGCGTCCTCGGCGCGCAGGAAGTCGGCCAGCCGCATGCCGTTGAGGTCGGTGGGGACCCCGCTGTAGGGCAGCAGGTTGGTGTTGGTGCGCAGCAGCCGCAGCTGGTCGTCGAAGACGGCGAGGCCGACCCGGTCCTGGAGGAAGAGTCCGCTGGCGAAGGCGTCGTCCTCGCGCCACCGGACGACCTGGTCGGCCGGGGCGCCGAGCACCAGGAAGCCGTCGGGGCCCGGGCCGGCCAGCGGCAGCACCTGGAAGGCGATGTCGGTGGGGTTGCCCTGCGCGTCCAGCAGCGCCACCCGGCCCTCCCGGGCGCCCGCCAGCGCGTTCCAGTGGTCCGGGTCGGCGAGCAGCTCACGCACCGGCCGGCCGCACACCTCGCCGGCCGGCCGGCTCAGCAGCGCCTGGGCCGCGGCGGTCCAGCCCACGACCACGCCCTCGGGATCGAGGACGGCCGCGGCCAGGCTCCCGGTGAACGGGTGGCGGAATCTCTCCATGGTGTGCGCACCTCACGCGGTCGGCGGGCGGGCCGGTCCACTCCTCCTCATCCTGCATCGGATGGCGGTGCCGCGCGTGTCTGCGGGCGGTCGCCGGACGGGTGGCGGGCGGGCATCGGCGGTGGCCTCACAGGCGCGGCCGGAAGACCAGCAGCGCGATGTCGTCCCGGACGTCCGCCACTCGGCGCAGCCGGTCGCAGAGCTGCTCGACCGGCAGGTGGCGGGCTTCGGTGGCGGCGGCGGCGAGCCGGTCCAGGCCTTCGGTCAGGCCGGTGCCGGGGCTCTCGACCAGGCCGTCGGTGTACAGCAGCAGGGTGTCCCCGGCGCCCAGGACGCGGCGGTGGATGCTGCGCGGCGCGTCCGGGTCCACGCACAGCGGCAGGTCGGCGCGGGGTCCGGTGAGGAGCCGGGCGGGGCCCTCGGCGGGGATCAGCAGCGGCGGGGGGTGCCCGGCGTTCGCCCAGACCACGTGCCAGCCGTCGGCGCGCAGGGTCAGGTGGGCGTGCACGATCGTGACGAACGGCGCGACCTGCAGCCCTTCGGCGGCCCGGTCGAGCTGGGCGAGGATGTCGGCCGGGGTGGCCGGGCGGTTGCTGTTGTAGGCGAGCGCCCGCAGCATGCTGCGCAGCTGGCCCATCGCGGTGGCGGCGGTCAGGTCGTGGCCGGCGATGTCGCCGATGGCGAGGGCGAGGGTGCCGTCGGGCAGGAAGAACGCGTCGTGCCAGTCGCCGCCGATCTCGGCGGTGGTGCTGGCCGGCTGGTAGCGGGCGGCGAGGTCGGCGCCGGGCACCTCGGGGACGGGGGTGAGCTGGGCGCGTTGCAGGATCAGCGCGGTGCGGCGGGCGTGCTGGTGCTCCAGGACGTTGCGCAGCGGCCGCTGGGCCTGTTGGAGGACCTCGCCGAGCAGGGCGATGTCGGCGGCGCTCGGCGGCGGGCTCCCGCCGCAGCCGGCCGCCGCGGCGAAGGCGACCACGGCGGAGTCCACCACGATCGGTACCAGGACCAGGCTGGTGGCGCGGGCCTCGGCCAGCCAGCGCAGGGACACGTCGGGCAGGACGCCGTCCGGGGGGTGGCCGGCGGCGAAGGTGATCAGCCGGGGCCGGCCGCTCTCGATGACCTCCTGGGCGACCGGTCCGACCCGGTAGGTCTGGCTGCGCAGTGCGGGCAGGGCGGGCAGGCCGGGCCGGGCGGCGGAGGCGACCCGGGTGCCGATGATGCCGTCGGCGAGGGCGGGCCCGTCGCCGTCGGGCAGCCGGAAGACCGCGCAGGCGTCGGTGAGGTCGGGCACCACCGCCTCGGCCATCGCGGCGAACGCGGCCTGCAGGTGGTGGGCGGGTGCGGCGGCGACCTTGGCGCGCAGCTGTTCGCGCAGCCGGGCCCGCCACTGGTCCTCGATGTCGGCGGTGGCGCCGATCCACTCGGTCAGCCGGCCGTCGGCGAAGACCGGGACCGCCCGGGACTTGACGTGCCGGTACTCGCCGGAGGCGGTCAGCACCCGGAAGGTGGTCTCGAACATGGCGGGGGTGCCGGTGGCGGCCTCCGCCCACGCCTGGACCAGGCGGGGGGCGTCGCTGGGGTGGATCAGCTCCAGCCAGCCCGGGTCCATGGTCGGGCGCCACGGGGAGCCGGTGAGGTCCTGCCAGCCGGCGACCAGTTCGGTCATGGTCCCGTCGGGGCGCAGCAGCCAGACCATCTGGGAGACCGCGGTGACCAGCGCCTTGTAGCGTTCCAGGGCCTGCTGGTGCTGGAGGGAGAGTTCCTGGGCGCGTTCGGCGGCCACCACCTCGGTGGTGGTGTCGACGGCCACGGCGAGCACCCCGCGGCCGTGCCGGGAGCGCACGGGTGTGCAGCTGTAGACGAAGTACCGGGGGCCCGGGGCGCCGGGGGCGGTGCCGACGGTGGCCCTGGGGGCGCTGACCTGGCGGGCCTCGCGTTCCTGGTAGACCTGGTCGAGCAGGGCGAGGAACGGGGCGGCGTACTCGTCGGCGAAGGCGTCGGCGGCGGGCAGGTCGAGGGTCCGTTCGCCGAACAGCCGGCGGAAGGCGTCGTTGTAGTAGACCAGCCGGTGTTCGGGGCCGCTGAGCAGCGCGACCGAGACGATGGCCCGGTCGAAGACCTCGGGCACGAATTCGGGCTCGGCGGCGTCCACGGGCGGCGCCCTCCTCTCGGGCTCGGCGCGCGGGGCTCGCGCGGCCGGTGCGCTGGGTACGGCCGGGGCCGCGCGGACTCGGGTGCCCACTCCCGTTCGACGCTACGAGACCGGCCGGGGATGCGCATGCCGTCGCCGGGCCGGACGCGCCGGGGCCCGGCCGCGGGTGCGGCCGGGCCCCTTGCCTCGCCGGACGGCTCAGCAGGCGATCGGGAGGTCCAGGGTGACCGGGTTGGGCGACCACGGGAAGGACGCGACGGAGAAGCTCGCGTGCACGGTGGAGCCGCACGGGACGGTGGCGGGGATGCCGTGGACCTGGATGGTGGAGGCGGTGAAGTTCACGTTCTGGTTGACGGTGCCGAGCGAGGCGCCGCCGACCAGGTTGGCCGACAGGCTGGTGATCAGCTGCCTGGGCTGGGGCGCCGGGCTGCCCGGGGAGGGCGGGCCGGCCAGGCCGACCTGACCGTAGATCTCGACGCCGGTGCCGGTGACGTCGGCGCAGACCTTGGTCGCCAGGCCGGCCTGGTAGCCCAGGTATCCGCAGGTCGTGGTGGTGGTGACGGCGGCGGTACCGGCCTGCGGGGCGGTGGCGGCGGTGGCCGGTGCGACACCCAGGGTGGTGAGGCCGGCGACGCCGGCGGCGATAAGGGCAAGACGGCTCATCGGTGGTTCTCCTCGTGCAGGTTGCTCGTACGGACAGGCCTCCCACGGCGTTCCCGCAGGAGGTATCTGACATGTGATATTTCACATCAGACCTGAAGACAGGGTGGCATGGATTCGAACAGCTCATGCGATCTTCACAACAGATCGGTGCCGGATGTGATCCAGCTAACTCGCCCGAGCGCGCGCGATGGTGACGCCTGATCAGGATGATGGTCCGTCAGAGGAGTCGGCCGGGCGGCCGCGGCCACCCGGGCCGGAGCGGGCCGCCGGCCCCCGCGGACCCGGCCGGTACGGACGGGCTGGGCCGCCGGAGCGTGTCTAGGATGAGTGCCGGGGGCCGTACAGGAGGGCCGCGTATGAGTCAGGGCAAGCGCTACGCGTTGACGTTTCCCGGCGCGCCGGGCACGCACGCTCCGCAGGACGTGGTGGTGGTCGAGGCGACCGGGGACACCGGGCCCGGCGGGCATCCGGTGTACGCGGACGCCTCCGGGATCGTCCGCGCCGAGATCAGCGACCGCGACGAGGTGAGGATGCTCGCCACCGGCGGCAGCCAGAACTCGCAGACCCCGATCCACGCGGTGCCGCTGCCCTGACCCGGGTGCGACCGCGGACCACGGCGGACGGCCCCTCGCGGGCCGTCCGCCGTACGGCTCAGCGGGCCAGCCGGCCCATCAGCGCGGAGGCCGCGCCGACCCCCAGCACCGCCGCCAGCACCAGCACCCCGAGGTCGAGCCACAGGTGGGCCGGGGTGCCCAGGAGCAGACCGCGCAGCGCGTCCACCTCGTAGCTGAGCGGATTGACCTTGCTGACCGCCTGCAGCCAGCCGGGCATCACCGCGACCGGGTACAGCGCGTTCGAGCCGAAGAACAGCGGCATGGTGATCGCCTGCCCGATCCCCATCAGCCGCTCCCGGGTGAGCACGATCCCGGCGATCGACATCGACAGGCAGGCGAAGAACGCCGAGCCGAGCACCACCACCACGGCCACCCCGAGCAGCCGCAGCGGGTTCCAGGTCATCGAGACCCCGAGCACGGCCGCGATCAGCACCACCACCACGGCCTGGACCACCGACTTCACCCCGGCCGCGAAGGCCTTGCCGGTCACCAGGACGGCCCGCGGGGTCGGGGTGACCAGGAGCTTGGTGAGCACCCCGGAGTCCCGCTCCCAGATGATCATGATGCCGTAGAAGATCGCGATGAACATCGCCGACTGCGCGATGATGCCCGGCGCCAGGTAGTCCAGGTACGGGATCCCGCCGGTCGGGATCGCCTTGATCCGGGTGAAGGTCTCGCCGAAGATCAGCAGCCACAGGGCCGGCTGCACCGCCCTGGTGTAGAGCTCGACCCGGTCGTGCCGCAGCTTCTGCAGTTCGATGGCGCAGAGCGCCGCCACCCGGGCGGGCACCAGCCGCCAGCCCCGGCGGGCCGGCGGCGGGGTCAGCAGCAGCCGCAGCTGCGGGGACGCGACGACGGGGGCCGGCGGGGCGGCCGGGGCGTCAGCCGACACGGGAAGCGGTCCTGCGGGTGCGGCGGACATCGCCGAGATCCCCTCCTTCGTCGTTGTCGCGGCCGGTCAGCCCGCTGCCGGCGTAGTGGCGGAAGACGTCCTCCAGGCTCGGTTCCGCGCCGCCGGGACCGGCCAGCGCGTGCCGGAGCTCACCCGGCGTGCCCAGCGCCCGGATCCGGCCGCGGTGCATCAGGCCCACCCGGTCGCAGTACTGGTCCGCCTCGTCCATGTAGTGCGTGGTGACCAGCACCGTCATCCCGGTGGCCGCCCGGACCTCGTTGATCCGGTCCCACACCCCGGTCCGGGCGATCGGGTCGAGGCCGATCGTCGGCTCGTCCAGGATCAGCAGCCGCGGCGCGCTGACCAGCGCCTGGGCCAGCTCCAGGCGCCGGACCATGCCGCCGGAGTACGTCCCGGCCAGCCGGTCGGCCGCCTCGGTGAGGTCGACGGCGGCCAGCGCCTCGGCCACCCGGGCGGCCCGCTCGCGGCGCGGCACGTCGAAGACCCGGGCGAACAGGGCGACGTTCTCCCGCCCGGTCAGGCCGCCGTCGGCGGACAGCTGCTGCGGCACGTACCCGAGCAGGCGGCGCACCGCCATCCGCTCCCGGGCGCTGTCGTGCCCGAACACCTCGACCATGCCCGGCGGGATCCGCAGCAGGGTGGTGATCGCCCGGATCGCGGTGGTCTTGCCCGCGCCGTTCGGACCGAGCAGGCCGAACACCTCACCGGCCCGGACCTCCAGGTCCAGACCGTCGACCGCACGGGCGGCGCCGAAGGAGTACCGCAGGCCGGTGCAGCGCACTGCGGTGGCCGGCCCGCCCGGCGGCGGACCGCCGGCGGCCGGTGTCACGGCGGGTGTCACGGTCATTCCCCGTCCCCTTCCTCGTGGAGGCCCTCGGCCAGACGCCGCAGGGCCGGGAGTGCGGCGGTGAGCGCCACCCGGTCCGCCTCGGACAGCAGCGCTACCTGCGCGGTGACCAGCTCGCTGCGGCGTCCGTCCCAGGCCGCGAGGCGTGCCGCGGCCTGCGGCGTCGGGTGCAGCAGCGCGGCGCGGCCGTCCGCCGGGTCGGGGGCCCGCAGCAGCAGGCCGTCCCGGACCAGCTGGTTGACCAGGGTGGACACCGAGTTGCCCGCCAGGTACAGCTCCTTGGCGGCGGCGGAGACCCGGATGCCCGGCCGGGCGTCCACCAGCCGCAGCAACTCCACCTGCGCGCCGCGCAGCCGGGGCGCGGTCAGGCCCCGCCGCAGGCGTCGGCGCAGCAGCCGCTGGATCCCGACCAGCAGGTCGGCCAGCTCGTCACCCAGTCCCGTGGTCGCCATACCGTCATTTTAGCTCTCAATAAGAGGTATCGCACCGGGGTCCAGCGGATCGGCTCCGCCCACGGGGTCCCGGCCGGGACGCCGGGGGCGGCTACGGGACGACGGTGACCGGCCAGCGGCCGGACTTCACCAGGCGGACCGCCACCGAGCCGACGATCCGGTGCCCGGCCTGTTCGGAGGCGCCGACCACCACGGCGTCCGCCTTCAGCCGGTCCGCGGTGGCGACCAGGCCGCCGTACGGGTCACCGCGGAAGGTGACGAACTGCCACCGGACCTCGAACACGCCGCGCATCCGGTCCGCCCAGGCCCTGATCTCGGCCACCAGCGACTCGGCGACCTCCTCGGTCACCTCGGCCACGGACGCGCCCATCGCCACCGCCGTCCCGAGCACCGGCTGCACGTAGACCACCACCAGCAGCGCGTTCTGACGGCGGGCCAGCCCGGCCGCGTACGCGGCGGCCCGGCCCGAGGCGGCGGAGCCGTCCACACCCACCAGGATCACCTTGGGACCGTCGGTCCCCCGCTCGAACTGCGCACCGGACAGCGAGGACCGGTCGGGCTGCCACTCGTCGTTCACGGCTCCCGAGCGTAGTCCCCGGGGCCGCGGGCGCCCCCGGCGGGCCGCTCAGGAACGCTTGCGGGCCACCCCGGCCCAGTAGTAGGCGGCCTGCGGGTCCGCGGGCGGGGCGCCGTCCGGGTGCCAGCCCATCACCGGGACCACACCCGGTTCGATCAGTTCCCAGTCGCCGAAGAACTCCGCGACCTGTTCCCTGGTGCGCGGGACCAGGGTCAACCGTCCCTGCTGCGCCGCCGAGACGACCTGGCCCATCGCCTCCGGGTTGAAGTCCGCGCTGGGATGGGTGATCGCGACGTGGCTGCCGGCCGGCAGCGCGTCCAGCAGCTTGCGGACCTTGCCCCACGGGTCGTCCTCGTCCTCCAGCAGCATCAGGATCGCCACCAGCATCAGACCGACCGGCCGGGTGACGTCGAGGGTGCCGGTGAGCGCCGGGTGGGACAGGATCCGCTCCGGCTCCCGCAGGTCGGCGTGGAGGTAGGCGGTCCTCCCCGCGACGCCGCTGACCATCAGCGCACGGGCGTGCGCCAGCACGATCGGGTCGTTGTCGACGTACACCACCCGGCTGTCCACGGCCTCGGCCTGGGCGACCTCGTGGGTGTTGCCCTCGGTGGGGATGCCGGTGCCGATGTCCAGGAACTGGCGGATGCCCGCCTCCCGCACCAAGTAGCGGACCGAGCGGCCGAGGAAGGCCCGGTTCTCCCGGGCCATCGTGCGGATGCTCGGGATGGCCTGCTCGAAGGCCTCGCCGAGGGCCCGGTCGGCCGGGAAGTTGGTCTTGCCGCCGAGCCAGTAGTCGTACATCCGGGCCGAGTGCGGGAGCGAGGTGTCGATCTCCGGCGGCCGGTGGCCGCCGACCTGCTCGACCATCCCGCCCAGCTCCCCGGTCCAGTCCCGGCGCTCCGGACCGTCCTGATGCTCCGACAAAATCACACACCCCCAGCACACTTACCGTTCGAACCCGACCCACAGTAACCCGACCGGGCGGGTCCGCGGCGCCGCCCGCGGGAGCGGTTCAGGCCGCCGGGCCGGCGGCGGGGCGTCCGCCCACCGTCCGGACGGCCTCGGCGCCCGCCCGGCAGCCCGCCTCCGCT